>NZ_JAVRIC010000010.1 GCF_031846245.1 Banduia mediterranea
AACCTTCGTTTTACAAGGACTTGCGTCGGTCGGCTATCCCTTTTCTACCTCATACAACTGCACAAGAGCCGGGCGATCTGGGAAGGGATTTGTGACGATGACAATGCCTCGAAGTCACTCTTGCCCAGCGCCAGCAGTGCCGCCGTCGACTTCACCAGAACCGAGGCCTTCATGCCCTGAGACACGGGAATCCGCGCGTCCACCAAGGGCTCCACCAGCGCCGCCTCAAAGCACTGACCGAGCAGCGCCAGCCCCGCATGGGAGGTCAAATCCAGACGCGACGACTGACGAACTTCAAAGCGGGGCATGGGCAAATAGGGCGAATGAGTGATGGTCGATATTTTACAACACATTCAATGCGTTATGCTTAACCCGTAGGGAGCGGCCCACGGATTCAGGGTTACCATATGACCATTCACCCAAAGCGGGAAGTTTGATGACCAGCAGGCACCACGTCACACCACCCATTGCTTCGGGAACCGCTTGTATTCCCGCCAACTACTCGCGTCTTGTTGCGCGGGCGCTCGGCCTGCAGGCGCGTGAGCTGCCGAAATTACTGAACGCAACGGGAATTTCAGCCGATCAGTTGATGCGGGAGGCCACTCTGCTCACATCGACCCAGCAGATTCAGATTCTACAAAATGTCCTGCGCCTCACTGATGATGAGATGTTCGGTTTGCGTTTTGGGCAGCGCTTGACGCCCACTACACACGGCGCCTTGGGCTTTATGGTGAACAGCAGTCCCAACCTGCTCGTGGCGCTAAAAGCCTTCCAGACCTACCTGCCTACACGTATCGATTTTTTCCATTTCAATTTGAAGCGTAACAAGGAATATTGGGAATGCAGCGGTTATTTTGATGTGACGCTCGACGAGGATGTACAGCGGCTGTTGGCGGAAGTCGTTGCGTCTGTGCTTCTTCAGTGCGCGGAGTTCATCGTTGGTCATCCTGTAGAAGATGCGTATATTCTTTTTCCCCATGCCGAGCCTGGGTACAGCCGCTACTATTCTGAATTCCTTCCCGGCACGATTGAATTTTCAGCACCACAGTTGGCGCTGAAAATACCCGCCGCGCTCTGCCAAGTCCCCAACGCCTCGGCGAACCATGAGAACTATTCGCTGGCCTTGCAGCAGTGCCAATCCATGCTGGACCAATTGCCGTCCAGAACCGGCAGTTGCACCCAGCAAATTCAGAAAATGATGCTATCGCACCCACCCGGTGTGCTCAGCGAGGACGAGGCGGCGGCCATGCTGTTTATCAGCAAGCGTACATTGGCGCGACGGCTTAGCCTGGAAGGCAGCAATTTCCGGAGAATTCGTGACGAAATGCTATCTCAACAGGCCAGCAGTTATCTTCTGAAAAGCGAGATATCGGTCGATGCGATTGCTGCCCTGCTTAATTACCACGACGGTTCCAATTTTCGTCGGGCATTCAAACGCTGGTTTGGGCTGACGCCGGATGAGTATCGTAAGCAGTCTCAGCAATAATGGGAGATATTGCGCCAGGCCAAGCTTGGAAGGGAGGGAAGCTGATGGAATGAATCTGAAGCGAAAATCTCTTTGAGAGATTCAGGGCTCTATGTCGTTTCGGGTGGAAGACAAGGCCCAGTTTCTCGAGCTGCTGTTGAGCGTCAAGGTCGGCCGTAAATGGAGGTCGGGGTCAAATGGAGGTCGGGGTCAGGTCTTGCGCCTTGACGCAGCCCGCCGATCCACACCTCGCGCGACCCGGCTTACCGTCGAGTAGTCGAGTAGTGCAAACCGAAGTGCGCACCGATCTGCGGAAGTTGTCGGTGTCCGCTCTCGTAGGCGTCGCGATCTTCGTCATTGAGGAAGATTGCTTGACGGGCATTGCCGCGCGCCATCACATGATGGATCGCGCCGGGGAATTCGATGCGTAGAGGACGGGCCATGCGGGGAACGTAGCGAAGCCAAAGAAATTTGGCAAGAAACAAGACCTGACCCCGACGTCCACGAAGTGACGATGGAAGCGGTCGTCGCAACCGCCAACGTCGCCAAGGCGTGGAAGCGGGTGAAATCCAACCGGGGAGCCCCCGGCATCGACGGTATGCCCGTCGAGGACTTTGCCGACCATACCCGAGCGCAATGGCCTGCGATCCGCCAATCCCTGCTGGCGGGGAGTTATCAGCCCCAGCCAGTGCGCCGGGTTTCGATACCCACGGAGGTCGGGGTCACGGAGGTCGGGGTCAGGTCTTGCGTCTTGACGCAGCCCGCCGATCCACACCTCGCGCGATCCGGTTTACCGTCGAGTAGTCGAGTAGTGCTACCCGAAGTGCGCACCGATCTGCGGAAGTTGTCGGTGTCCGCTCTCGTAGGCGTCGCGATCTTCGTCATTGAGGAAGATTGCTTGACGGGCATTGCCGCGCGCCATCACATGATGGATCGCGCCGGGGAATTCGATACGCAGAGGGCGGGCCATGCGGGGAACGTAGCGAAGCCAAAGAAATTTGGCAAGGAACAAGACCTGACCCCGACGTCTGCGGCGGCGACGATTCCGTCCGCGCATTCAGCTACGCGCTGCGTACCGCACGTGCCAACTCCGAACGTGAGTGCGAAATCGTAAAAACCTTCGAAATTGGTTACGGTTATTTGATAGGAATATCTTGAGAACGACCCTCGATCTTGAGGGTCAGGACTCACGCAGACTAGGCCGATATGGATTGCTGCCTCATTGTAGCCATCAACTGCGGCCATGGAAGTGGATTTGTTTAGGCCTTCTTTTATCTTGAACGCTAGCCGTTGCCCAACGGAGTCATCGGCGCACTGTTGGTAGACGTTTACGTTCACCCGCGAAGACGCTGAATCAGCGCCCATCGTTTCAAATGGGGCAAGCGCCATAGCCACAAATACAAAGAGCCCTCTCATCTCTCACCTCCCTATTGTTATGGCCCAACGCCTGCGTTCAGGGGCGTTTGATGCGACGTGCGGCCTTGCGACAGCAAGGGTGCGCGGCGGGTCAAACGTCCCTTGCAACGCATTGTTGGGCGTCATCTGCACCGGCTTATGGGAGTTCCGGCAGCCGGGGCCTTGGCGGACGGCCCTCCAAAACGGAATCGTCGTAGCCGATTACGTTATACACGGCACTTCGCATTTCACGCGTCGATACCGGCTTAAACGGCTTAACATACTTGGCGTAGATCGACAGCAGCACCTCATAGAACTCTTCAATAGCCTCGCCGGGCACCCCTTCCGACGGTTGTAAAACAATATTCGATGACTCACGGCTCGAGTAGCCAATTCCCCGAAGCGCGAAATCTTCCATCTCGGCATCAAGAAGTTGTCGTTCAATGTCTGGACGAAAGCCATAGAAGCTTTCTTGCGCAAAAATCACCGTCTTCCATGCAGCTTTTTCAAATTTCTCTTTTGAGCTTTGCGCCAATTTCATTTGAGCCGGCAAATATCCCTTATGGCCGGCATCCGCCATTAACTTTTTACGCTTAGGGTCGTTGAAAGGAAGCGTGCTCGCCAGTGCAAACAGTGCAGGGGCAAACTTCTTCTTCGCAGCGGCGTTTAAGAGCTCTTGCTTATCAAAGTGAAGCGAAGGTACCTGGGCATGATGAAGTGCGAGATACAGAAGGAATTTCGCAGCAGGATCGTCCTTCTCCAACTTAACCATAAAATCAGACAACCCTCCCATACACTTCGCCATATATTTAGCCACGTTGGCGACCGCAAAATCTGGGCCGTATCCCAACAGGTTGTGGTCATGTGGATAAAGCCACAGATCGCGTTCTTCCGTATCTCGTTTGGACATTGGTTCGAAACGCAAATCATCGTGTAGCTCCCGAAATAATTGGTCTGCCGTTTTCGGAGATTCTTTGGTGCCAATTCCAAATGTGTTGCACCACGCCAGCCGAATCTTTATCAATCGGCTCTTACGCTCTGCGTTTGTTAAGCAATCAAAATACATGCTTGGGTCGAAAGTACAGCCGAACTCCGATATGTACAACTCTTGAAGCACATCTGCCGCACGCTTGTGGCCAGCTTCACGTGCTGCGGCAGCAAGCCGAAATACCTCGTCCTTCTCAGAATCGTCAAATTCAGCCAACCATTTCGCATTGCCCGCTAACTGAACAGAAGCTTCCAAGTGCCCACTCCTTGCGGCATGACGTAGCCACTTGTACTCGCGAAATTCCTTGCCAAGTTCAAACGCAGCATCGACCATCCCTGCACTGGCAGATTGCTCTAGGAGCTTTTTAACATCATCGCGCTCCTCATCCGAAAGTGCGCGGTAATGTTTGCGGCTCTTCTCGAGCAGAAGCAGCGCGAGTTGAAATGCCGCACCAGCATCACCTCGATCGGCGCGCTTTCGCAATCGCTGGCGCTCATCGAGGCCAAACATCGACAGAATTCCTGTCATTTCTCTACCTCATCTAAATCACGTTCAATGAAACGAAATCCCTCGCTCCAAGTTTCTAACGTCCCGATGGATTTGCCGCCGCTACGTTATCGGCGCATTCAATGATCTTCTGTACCATTATGTAAATCGCCTGAATCGGCACTGGTCCCGCAAAAGTCTCCATGTCCGGATAGAAGTAGTTTCTGGGGAATGCATTTTTTCCTCTCGCAAAGTGATCTGCAAAATACTCTCGAACAGTCTGGCGAAACTCTCGACCATCAATAATTGGGCGCCAATCCATGAATCGCCCATACAAACGCACGGCTCCATTTTCGTGAGCCTCCAAGCGGGCCTCTACCGCCGAAAGCAACTCCAATAGGTTTTGGTTTCTGTGGTTCCGGCGAATATCAGCGGCCGGTGTTCCGAGCGCTCGTAGCATCCCCTTTCCGGCAAGTTCGGCCGCTTGCAACGACAGGCCAATGGATATTTTTGCCTCCACCGCGGTAGCGCACCGTTCGTCAAGTCTCAGTATCATCTTCGCCGCTTCATTCGCAGCTGTCGCATGTTCAAGATAGCGAAGGGCTGTTGGCTCCTTATCGGGTTGGTTCACGCAAACGCCTCCAATGACGCCCAACGCTCACGCTCAGCCGCGGCCCTGCCGGAGCGGCGAAGCCGCGGAGGCATGGACGTCGGCTGCAGCGTGTTGTTGGGCCGCACTCGCGCCTTGTATTTGAAAGAACTGCTCATGACTTTGCAGCACCTCCTGACGCTTGATGCTCTTGATAAACAGCTCGAACCGCTCCATGAGGTCCTTGGCGCAGAACTCGGTTCCGCCGACGGAGAAGATGATGTCGCCGTCGGGCTTGTATCCAAGAGAGAAAACCTCTCGCCACGTCGATGTTGCATCGCCCTTTTTGGCGCCGGCTCGCTCTTGCTTGGCAAATGGAATCCGAATCTGATTGAAATGGCGCTTCTCTACTGTGATGCGAGCGTGAAGCTCTGGCGTGAAGCATGACGATGCCTGCGCCATTGTGCGGAGCACCTCATACGCGCCCAGTACCCAAAGCCAGAAATGCCCTTGAGCTCTCGAAAGCGAGTTTCCGTCCCACGGGCCGTCAGGTTTCACGCCTGCCACGATTAGAGAGCGTATTTCTGCTGCCGTCTCTCTTAGGATCTGCAACTGCAAGCAGGTGCCCCAGGAAAAGGCGAGCAACGGCGTCTGCTCGTAAGCTTTCGCAACAGAATCATCGGTCACTTGCGGCCTCTCTCACCCTCGGACTTCGATCGGTCTGAGGCCCAACGCCCAAGCTCAGCCGCCTGCATGGAGTGGCGAAGCCACGGAATGCAGGTCGGCTGCAGCGCCTGGTTGGGCCACGAGGTTCCCTGGCGAAGATGAGCCTCCATGACGCCGAGCCCGGCGACTTTGCCGCCCGCTACCGAAGCCTTGAATGGAATCCGACATTTCATGGCTGCCACTGACGCGGGAATTGCGCGGCAAGGCTTGGAATGACGCGGCGCTGAGACGGGAGATGAGGTTTCGACGGAGCGCAGCAAGGCAGGCCGAAGGCGAGGCGTTGACGAACCCGCAAGCCTTGCGTGATGAAGGGCCGGAGAAAACCTGTTTTGGATCATGGCTGAGATTGTGCTCCGAGAGGACTCTATTGCTCAATAAATCAGCTTTTCGCTTTTGAGGCCCAACGCCAAAGCTCAGGCGCCGGAACGGAGCGCAGCGGAGTGACGGTCGCACTGGAGCGCATTGTTGGGCGACTGCTCAGACATGCAGAGCACGCGAACTACTCTGCAGCGCACGCCATGCGCAAGGCAGCGGAGCATTTGCTGTGGCTAGATAGGCTGCTGGATGACCCGGCAGGCCATGCAGGGCAAATCCGGGAACGCGCTCTGAAGGATGCCGTAGATGTGCTGTCGGAACGCGCGCGTTCCCACGAACGAACGTATTACTCCCTGGCGCACGGATACGCGCCACACGGAATGAACGCCGTAGAGGCCGAGGCATGCAGGGATGCTGTTCTCGCGCTTTTGAGGCCCAACGCCCAAGCTCAGTTGCCACCGAAGGCGCGCCAGCGCCGTAGGCGGTCAACTGCAGCTTTTTGTTAGGTTCAATCAAGATTACCGAGAAGGTTTTGGCAGGACCCGAGAGGAAATGACAGAAACGAGCGATCTCTCGCTGTCACGGAGGCGCTCTGAACAATTCCGTTTTTTATAACTAACCCAACGGTACAGTCACCTCCTCTCAGGCCTCCCGCGGTATCACGGTATGTCCATGACTCGCCGCCGTTTGAAAGGCTGACTCTTTGTGTTGGCGCACCGAGCTTCGTCGCAACTTGAGCTTCGGACATGCCCGTCAACCTCTGTTCGACGGCACCTTCCGACTTGTAGCCGCCTGGATTGCTGGCACAACCAATAAGAACTATGCACCCACCGATCAACCAGAAAAACTTATACATAAAGCCCCCTTCTACCTAACGCCTGAGTTAAGCCGCGCCGCGAAGCGGCGTCGGCTTGAACGAATTGTTAGGCTTGCTAGCTAGGTAGCTTTGCCGCAAGTACATCAACGTTTTCGATGGACGGGGGCTCGGAGAACAACTCACCTGCCTTTGCCATCAACGCGGCTGCGACCTTGCCGGAGAGATGGGCCTGCCGACCCGCTTCATCCGGGAAAGCATCAAAGATTCCGAAAGTGCTTGGTCCAAGGCGAATGCCAAACCACGCAGTGGTGTCAGGCTCCTCATTGACGATGGGAAGGCCACTCACAAGGAAGTTCTCAACCTCTTTCTCTTTTCCGGGTTTCGCTTCAAGGCGAACGAACAAGGCTACTTTGACCATGGCATGTCTCCTGTTGTTAAAACGACATCACGATGCGCGATGTTCTCTTGCAAGTCTAACGAACAGCTTCAGGGCGCGGCGCGTAGCGCCGTCGGCCCTGGAAGCGATGGTTAGAACAATGGGCTTGAGTGCACACCAAAGCGCGAAGATGAAGAACGACGAGTGGCTGACGCCGCCCGAGATCCTGCGCGCACTTGGCCGCTTCGACTTGGACCCTTGCGCCCCAGTGGGGCGTCCTTGGCCTACCGCTGAGCGACATTACACCGAGACCGACGACGGACTGGCGCAGGCGTGGACGGGCCGCGTGTGGTGCAACCCGCCGTTCGGCCGCGAGGCCGTGAAATGGCTGCGGCGATGCGCCGAGCATGGCGACGCGATTGCATTGGTGCCGGCGCGCACTGAAACCGCAATGTTCTACGAAACGGTGTGGGGCGTAGCCGATGCCGTGTGCTTCCTGCGTGGACGGCCCCACTTTCACTACGTGGATGGCCGGCGAGCGCCATTCAACAGTGGCGCGCCGATTGCGCTGATTGCTTACGGACACGACAACGCCGCAGTGCTACGGACGTGCGGCCTTGGCATGACGCTGGTGTGTTCTAACGCTTATTAGATGTCAGGATGACGCCTAATCTGCCAATCAGACGTATAATCTGTACAGAATTTTTGTAAGTAACTGATGAGAATGGATATGTCATCAGAAAGTACGTCTGTTCAAAGCATAACCGCATCGGATTCAAGGCCTCCCAAGCTCTTGGATCAGGTCCGCCACCGTATACGCGCCAAGCACTACAGCTTGCGAACGGAGGAAACCTATGTCCACTGGATTAAACGCTTCATCGTGTTTCACGGCAAGCGGCACCCGGCGGATATGGGCGCGGTGGAGGTGGAGGCATTTCTGAGCCATCTGGCGGTGGATTTGAACGTGGCGGCAAATACCCAGAATCTGGCGCTCGCTTCGGTGCTCTTTCTGTATCGCGACGTTCTCGATGTGGATCTGCCCTGGATGAGCGACGTCACGCGCGCTAAGAAGCCGCAGCGTTTGCCAGTGGTCTTGAGTCGGTCAGAGGTGGAACGATTGCTGGCTCAGACTTCGGATGATGTTCCTGGCCTGATCGCGCGTTTGCTGTACGGAACCGGCATGCGTCTGATGGAGGCGGTGCGTCTGCGCGTCAAGGATGTAGACCTCGCAATGTCGCAGGTGACGGTGCGTGACGGCAAGGGCGCCAAGGATCGAGTGACCGTGCTGCCGCAAGTGCTTATCGAACCGATGCGCGTGCGGCTGTTGGTGCGGCACCAAATGTTTGAGCGGGACCTGAAAGCGGGGCGGGTGGACGTTTGGCTGCCGGATGCGCTCGATCGAAAGTATCCGAATGCGGGGCGTGAATGGGCCTGGCAGTACGTATTTGCCGCGTCCGGGTTATCGAAAGATCCACGAACAGGCGCCCAGCGCCGCCATCACGTCTCCGAACAGACGGTGCAAAGGGAGGTGAAGCAGGCGGCGGTGCGGGCGGGGATCTCCAAGCCGGTGTCGCCGCATGTGCTCCGCCATTCTTTTGCCACGCATTTATTGGAAAGTGGATATGACATTCGGACGGTGCAGGAGTTGTTGGGTCACCAGAACGTGAGCACTACGATGATCTATACGCATGTGCTCAATCGCGGTGGGCGCGGCGTGCGCAGCCCGTTGGATGCGCTGTAGCTGTAGCGGTCGCCGCCGTTCTCGCGGACAATTCCGCCATGCAATTCGAACTTCTCAAGACGTCCGCCGGGGCGCGACGTGGTCGCCTGCGCCTTAACCATGGCGTTGTCGAAACGCCGGTGTTCATGCCGGTCGGCACTTACGGCACGGTCAAGTCGGTGACGCCGGAGGAACTGCGCGACATCGGCGCCCAGATCATTCTGGGCAATACCTTCCATTTGATGCTGCGCCCAGGGCCGGAGCTGATGCGGCGCTTCGGTGGCCTGCACGGGTTCATGAATTGGCCCGGACCGATCCTTACCGATTCCGGCGGATTCCAGGTCTGGTCGCTGGCGGAACTGCGCAAGATCAGCGAAGAGGGCGTGCGCTTTCAGTCGCCCATCAACGGCGACCGGATTCTGCTGACGCCCGAGCGTTCGATCGAGGTTCAACATGCCCTGAACTCGGACATCGTGATGCAGTTCGACGAGTGCACGCCGTATCCGGCGACGTTGGAGCAGGCAAGGGCATCCATGGAGCTGTCGGCGCGGTGGGCGGCACGCTGCAAGAGTGCCCACAACGGTAGTGACAATGCCCTGTTCGGCATCGTTCAGGGCGGAATGCACGAGGGCTTGCGAGCCGAATCGCTGGATCGTCTGATGCAGGTCGGCTTCGATGGATATGCCATCGGCGGCCTATCGGTGGGGGAACCGGAGCCGGAGCGCCTGCATGTGTTGGACCATCTGGCGCCGCATCTGCCGCCGGCCTATCCGCACTACCTCATGGGCGTGGGAACGCCACGCGATCTGGTGCAAAGCGTGGCGCGTGGCGTGGACATGCTCGATTGCGTGATGCCCACGCGCAACGCGCGCAATGGCCATCTGTTCACGAGTCAGGGCGTAGTCCGGCTGCGCAACAGCCGTTATCGCGATGATGAAACGCCTCTGGACCCGCTCTGCGACTGCTACACCTGCCGCAACTACTCCAAGGCCTATCTCTATCACCTGGACAAGTGCAACGAGATTCTCGGGCCGCGACTGAACACGATCCACAATCTGCGCTACTACCAGAACGTGATGGCCCGAATTCGGGCAGCTATCGATGCCGACGACTATCCGCGCTTCATGGCAAATTTTCTGGCCTCTGACGAAGGGCGTGCCAAGAACGCAGCTTCGCAAGACTGATCCGGCAACAAGCCCCGTACAGCCTCAGATCGTGTCCAGCAGTGCGGCCACATCCTTTTCGATGGAGGAAGGCTTGTCGGTCGGTGCGTAGCGCCGGATCACCTGGCCCTCCGGCCCGACCAGGAACTTGGTGAAGTTCCATTTGATCCGTTCGGAGCCCAGTACGCCGGGCTTTTCGGACTTGAGCAATTTGTAGAGTGGGTGCGCGTCGTCGCCGTTGACCTTGATCTTGGCGAACATCGGAAAGCTTACATCGTAGGTCAGGGAGCAGAAGTTCTTGATCTCGTTTTCGTCGCCGGGTTCCTGGTGGCCGAACTGGTCGCAGGGGAAACCCAGGATCGAGAATTTCCGATCCTTGTATTTTCGGTGCAGCGCCTCCAGTCCCTTGTACTGCGGCGTGAAGCCGCACTTGCTGGCCGTGTTGACGATCAGTAGAACCTGCCCGCGGTAGTCGCCCAGAGTCTGCGGCTGCCCGTCAATGCTTGCCGCTTCGATGTCGTAGATGCTCATGGCATTCCTTCGGTTCAGGCGGCTTCGTTCGGCTGTGCGGCGGACGATGGTTTGGTGGAGGCCTGCTCCACGGCTTCGAGGAACTCGCGGCTCCAATGGCGAATGTCGTTGTAACGCACGATGTCGTACATGGTACGCAGACGGTCTTCGGATTCGGCGCGCCCCATGGTGATGCCCAGGTAGATCGAGCTGACCAGGTCGTTGTGATCGTGCGGGTTGGTCAGCAGGGCGCCCTTGAGTTCGGCGGCGGCGCCGGCAAACTCGGACAGCACCAGCACACCGCGTCCCGAGGTGATGCCCTGTGCGGCGGCGAATTCCTTGGCGACCAGGTTCAGGCCGTCGCGCAGCGGCGTGATCCACATGACATCCGCCATCGCGTAGTACGCCACCACTTCCTCGAACGGGAAGCTGCGGAAGAAGAACTGCACCGGCTGCCAGCCGACCTGGGCGAAGCGGCCGTTGATGCGGCCCACCACTTGCTCGATCTGGGTCTGCAGGCTGCGATAGATCGTCATCTCGCGGGCGGCCGGTACGCAGATCGAGATCAGCGTGATCTTGCGATGCAGTTCCGGGTTTTCCGCGAGCAGGCGCTCGTAGGCCTGCATCTTTTCCAGAATGCCCTTGGTGTAGTCCAGGCGTTCCACGGACAGGATCAGGCGCAGACCCTTGAGCTGGGTGCGCAATTCCGCCATCTGCGCCTGGGTCTTGTCGGACCTGAGGATTTCGTTGATCCGTTCGATGTTCACGCCCACCGGATTGGCGCCGATATGCACGCGCCGGCCATTGGACTCGATGACGCTGGTGACTTCGTCCAGACCCATCGCGCAACCGTAGGTCAGGAAGCGCGGTGCGCAGCTTTGACGTTCGAGCACCCGGATCGGCATGACGCCGCGGACAACGTCTACGAAATTCTCCACCTGACGTGGAATATGAAAACCCACGTAGTCGCACTGCAGCAGGCTGCCGACGATCGCGCGCCGCCACGGCACCACGTTGAAGATGTCGGCGGACGGGAAATAGGTGTGGTGGAAGAAGGCGATGCGCACGTCCGGGCGCATTTCACGCAGAAACGCCGGCACCATCCACAGGTTGTAATCGTGAATCCAGATGATGGCGTTTTCCGCGGCTTCGGCCGCGGCGGCTTCCGCAAACTTCTGGTTGACCTTGAGATATACCTGCCAATGATCTTCGCGGAAACGCGCGCGTTCCCAGAACGTGTGCAGCAGCGGCCAGAAGGCTTCCTTGGAGAAGCTCTTGTAGAAGATGTCCACGTCCGATTTGGTCAGCGCAACGCGTGACGCAATCAGGTTGGGATAGCGATCCACATCGACCGTGGTGTGAGTTTCGAAATTCTTGATCTTGGGATCTTTCACCGACCAGGCGATCCAGGCACCGTGCTGGGCGTTACCCTTGGCGTCCTTTTCGAAGAAGCTCAGCAGCGTGGGCAGGATGCCGTTCGGCGACTGATGCCGTTGGCGTTTGACCGTGCCCTTGACCACGGTTTCCTCGTAGGGGAGCCGGTGGTAGACGATGACCATGTCCGACTTGCCGGGCTTGTAGTCCGGCGTTCCGAGCGCGGCCACGCCCTCCGGGCCCAGGAAGCCGAAATGCGCCAGCGCCTCGAGAATGCCGCCGCAGCCGGTGCGGTGCGCGTGCAGCACGCGCGCCAGTCCCTTGGTCTGTTCCAGCAGTGCGGGTTCGGAGTTGCCGACGCAGACGCCCTTGAAGCCGAACGAAAACAGCGACAGGTCATTGATCGTGTCTCCGGCCACGAGCACCTGTTCGGTGTCGATCTTCTGGCTGTCGATGAAGGCCTTGAGCGTGGATCCCTTGTTGACACCTTTCGGCAGGATGTCGAGGTAGGTGTTGGCCGAGAACAGGACCTCGCAATCCAATTCGGCCGCGACGCGGTGGACCTCCTCGGTCACGTCACCAGCACGGCAGAAATACGAACACCGGCGTTCCTGCGGTGTGGCCTGGCGCTCCAGCTCCGGAAAGCGTTCCATGGCGGCGGCCACGGCCTGCTCGCCCGGCCAGCGGCCTTCGATCTGGGATTGCAGCGGTTGCACGGCTTGCCGCGTATGACCGTCGCAGACCGTCGCGCCGACGTCGCAAATGATGTAGTCCGGCTGCGGAATGGACGGGTCGGACAGCAGCGGCAGCACGGTTTCCAGGCCGCGGCCGGTGACGAATACAAGCTGGATGTCGGGGTGGCGGGCGATTAACTGGTAGAGCTGGTGGCGCTCTTCGGTGTCGCCTGCGAGAAAAGTGCCATCGAGATCGGTGGCGAGCAGCATGCGCGGGCTCCCTCGGTTGTCTGCGCGTCCGCCGGAAGCGGGAGCGCGATAGAGCGGAAATGCGTCGATCAGTATCGACGATTGGCTTTGTTAATTGTGGGTGATCATGAACCGGCACTCAAGCGGAGTGCTCGAAACCGGCGCACCAAGCCCCAGCCGATCAGTATTCTGCGGCTCAGTCGCTTAGCCATCGCTGAAGCTCAGCGCCACGATGCGTGCCTGCTTGCCGTCGTCCAGACCCAATTGCGCGGCCGTCGCTGCGTCCACGGTCACCGAATCCGGCTGTGGTCCGTACTCGACGAGCGTACAGCGGAAGTCCTCGACGCCGTCGTTGGACAGCAGGTGACGCGGGCCGGCCGACGGAGCGCCGACCTGCGTCGACAATTTCTGTGATTTGCGCACTGTGCGTATGTCGGTGAGCGGTGCTTCCACGGTGGGGCCGCCGTCGAAAATGTCGATGTAGTACTGATAGCGGAAGCCTTCCTGTTGCAGCAGGTGTAGCGCCGGCGCGGTTTGCGGGTGGACCTTGCCCATGACCTCGCGCGCCGCTTCCGGCAGCAGTACGGTGTAGATCGGGTGCGGCGGCATCAGTTCGGCGATGAAGGCCTTGTTGCCCTGGCCGACGATGTGCTCGGCATCACCGTAGTCGATCGTGAAGAAGTGCCGCCCCAGTCCTTCCCAGAACGGAGACTCGCCGGATTCGCTGGATACCCCGCGCATTTCGGCGATGACCTTTTTCGAAAACCGGTGTGGGTGCGCGGCCATGAACAGGAACCGGCACTTGGACAGCAGCCGCCCGGTGCCGCCGGCACGAAACTCCGGCTTGAGATACAGCGAACACAGCACCGACGTGCCGGTGTAGTCGTTGGACAGATACAGCGTGGGTATGCGGTTGTAGAGCTTGAATTCACGGCTGGCGTGTACCGTCATGCCCACGTGGTAGTTGTAGAACGGCTCGTCCAGCCCGCAGGCCGCCTCCACCGCGCAACAGCCGCCGATCTCACCGGTCTCGGTGTCTTCGAGCACGAACATGTAGCGTTCATGCCCGGCTTCGCGCACATCGGTGGCGAAGGAGTGCATCGACAGTTTGATTTTCTCGCGCAGGTAGTCGGCGTTCGGGGGCAGGGAAGTGAACCCCGTGCCGGCGGTCTGGGCCATGTGCAGCAGGGCGTCGAGGTCGTCGAGCCGGATCGGTCGGATGATTTTCATACCTTGCCAATGTCTTGAAGGCTGAAAGCCGCCTCGGACCGGGGCGGCTTCAAAATGGGTGTGTCCGCTACTGTATACGGCCCGGGCGGAATCCCGAGCGAGCGAGCGAGTCAGTCAGTCAATCAGAGCGATATTTCGCCGCGCGCCAGACGCAGCAACAGCAGTGCGGAGAGTTGTGCGCGCTCGCTCAGACTGGAGATGCGCATGTATTCGGCGTCCGAGTGAATCTTGCCGCCGACAACGCCGAGGTTGTCGATATTCGGAAGGCCGTGCGCCGCCAGATTGTTGCCGTCGCAGCAGCCGCCGGTCGGCAGGAATTCCAGACTGAAGCCCAGTTCGCGACCGCAGTCTCCGATCAGTCCGGCGAGCTTTTCGGTCAGCCCGTGGAACGGCTTGGGCGGCCGGGTGAAACCGCCGCGCAGTTCAAGGCGAATGCCGTCGCGTTGGCCGATGTCCGCCATCAGTGATTCGAGCTGCGCCCGCATCCAGGTTTCGTCTTCGGCGGTGGAAGTGCGCACATTGAATTTGAACACGCACAGCGCCGGCACCACGTTGAGCGCGCCGCCGCCCTTGATGTAGCCGGGGTTGATGGTGATGCCGTCGCGCGTGCCGTTGAGCGCGTCCAGCGCTGCCACGAAATCGGCGCAGGCTCGGATCGCATTGCGGCCCAGGTGGTGCTCGCGTCCGGCGTGCGCGGCGCGGCCGTGCACGATCACGTCGAAATTGCCGCTGCCCTTGCGCGTCCCGGCGAGATTGCCGTCCGGGAAGGACGGTTCGTAGATCATGCCGAAGCGGTTGCGCGCGGCGGCTTCGGCCAGCAGCGGAGCCGAACCGTGCGAGCCGATTTCCTCGTCGGGATTGAACAGCACCTCCCAGCCGATGGCTGCATTCCAGGGGCTGGCCTCCAGGGCGCGCAGCGCCTGCAGCATGACCAGCTGACCGCCCTTGAGATCGGCCACACCGGGGCCGTGCAGGGTGTCCGCGTCGACCTGACGTGCCGTCTGAAACGGATGATCGGCCGCGAACACGGTGTCCAGATGTCCGCACAGGAACACCTGCAGTGGCGCTTGCGGACGCTTGCGCAGACGGATGGCGCGACCGAGCGCGCGCTGGCGCAGCTCGCCGGAGTCCGCAATGCTGGCGAACGGCGCGACTTCAATGTGTTCCACCTGAGCTTGCAGATCCGCGAACAGGGCGATCAGGCGTTCGCCATGGGTGTTGACGCCCTCGACGTTGAAGCTGCCGGAGTTGATGTTGGACAGGGCGATCAGCTCGTCCCGCATCGCGGACTGCTGATCGGCGATGCCTTGCAATAGCGGCGCGTATGCGGCGTCCATGGCGATCCTGCGTGCAAAGCACCATTGTACGGTCGCCGCTCCAATCGCCGGTTGGCCGGAATTGTCCGCCGGCCCTGTCCGGTACGTCCGGCCGACAGTCCGCGGACAGTGTCCTGTTTGGTGAGATTTGAATTCAAGTAAATAAAATCAACAAGATAATTCGACAATCAAACTGGTATGCCGCTTGCGCCATCACACCCTGGACCGTTCGGAGAAGATTATGCGCAGTGCCGGGGAGTCGGCGAAGCCGCGCGTCGTTGCGAGCATCAGCTCGGCCATCATGCTGGCCGTTGCGCTGTGCATGCTGCCGGGCGTGGCGCAGGCCGAGGGTCTGATGCAGGCCTATCGCAAGGCATTGACGCAGGACATGACGCTGGTCGCGGCGCTGGAAGCGCGCAATGCGGCGATCGAGGCGCGCCCGCAGGCGGTTTCCAGTTTTCTGCCGCAGCTCGATGCCAATGCCGGCTATGCGCGGGAGCACTATCACTATGAATCCGATGCGGCCGGTGTACCGGATGACCCTTCCGATCCGGAGCCCGACGCCGCTGACGATGTGCGTCTGTCCGGCTCACGCCGTGAGTGGTCGCTGAGCCTGACGCAGACCCTGTGGAGCTTCGAGGCCTTTCACCAGTTGCAGAGCGCGAGCCTGGACGTGGCCAGTGCCGAGGCGAGCTATCGCGCGGCGCAGCAGGACCTGATGCTGCGGGTCGCCCAGGCTTATTTCGAGGTTCTGGCGGCGTCCGACGCCTTGTTCGCCAACAAGGCCGAGCGCGAGTCCTATGCCACGCTGGTGGACCAGGCGCAGAAGCGGCTCAGCACCGGTCTCGGTGCACGCATCGGCGTGGATGAGGCGCGTGCCTTCTACGAACTCACTGCGCAAAGCGTGATCGATTCGGAAACCGCCTTGATGGACGCGCAGCGCGCCCTGGCGCAGATCACCGGCACGCTGGACCTCGCGGTCACGCCGCTGGCCGAGGAGATTCCCTTGCGCCGCCCGGATCCGGAATCGGCCGACGACTGGGCGCAGGCCGCCTCGCGCGACAACTACTCGGTGCTGGCGGCCAGCCTGGACACGGACTCCGCCGAACGTACGGTGGCGGCGACCCGTGCACAGCATCTGCCGAGCCTGCAGTTGCAGGGCACGCTCGGACACACCGCGCTGTCGCCGCAGCTCGGCAGCGACTATCGCGCCGACAGTCTCGGCGTCTACGTCGATTGGCCGATCTTCAGTGGCGGTCTGCTGCGCTCACGGGTACGCGAGGCCAGTGCCTTGCAGCGCGGCGCCGAAGCCGGTCTGGAAAGCGCACGCCGGGATGTGGATCGGCAGGCACGCCTGGCCTATCGCGGCGTGATTGCCGGCATCCACAAGCTGCAATCGAATCAGCGCGCCGTGAACGCCAATCGCATCGCGCTGAACGCCAGCCGCAGCGGCGTTGAAGTGGGCACACGCACCGAGTTCGATCTGCTCAATGCGCAGAACAACTACTACGCCGCGCTGCGCAGCTACTACCAGTCGCGCTACGACTATCTGACCAACCTGCTGCGGCTCAAGGCTCTGGCCGGGCGCTTGGTGGAGGCCGATCTGGTGGCCATCGACGCGCTGCTGGACGCGGATGCCAAGCGGAGCCAGCCCTGATGTCCGGCGGACTGTCCGGGCGCCGTCAGCGGACGCGTTTTCCCTCGCTTTTATTTGTAAAATTATTAAATAAAACAATTAATTATTTAATAAACTTAAAATGGATCGCGGTTTGCGCGTTGCTGTCATCACGCCGCGCTTCGCGGCTGGAGAGTCGATAGATGTTTCGTGACACGAGTGCGCAGGACCGGGTCGTCGAGCGAGCGTCGTTCTGGAAACGGCGGCGTCTGCCGATCGCGATTGCGCTGCTGATCGTGATCGGCATCGTGATGCTGGCGCCGGGGCTGGCGCGCCTGTGGTCAGCCGAAAAATCGGTGAGCGCCTCGCGCCTGTCGATCGCCACGGTGGAGCGCGGGCGTTTCGTGCGGGACATCGCGGCCGAGGGGCGGGTGGTCGCGGCCGTCAGCCCCACGCTGTACGCCGCCGCCGCCGGCACCGTGAGCTTCGAAATCACGGCCGGGCATGACGTGGCGCAAGGCGAGGTGCTCGGCACCATCGAAAGCCCGGAGCTGGAGAGCGAACTGGCGCAGGAGCGATCAGCCTTGCAGGCGATGACGGTGGACTACCGGCGCGCACAGCTCGACGCCCGGCAGAAGGCGCTGGTGGCGGACGAGACCCTGGAGAAGGCACGCATCGACCGGAATGCCGCGGCGACCGAGCAGGCGCGGACGCAGAAGGCCTTCGATCTCGGCGTGATTCCGGAGATCGAGGTGATGCGCACCCAGGCCGCGCTGGACAAGGCCGAGGTGGCCTACAAGCACGCGCAGAGCGACCGCGGCCTGCAGTCCGAAGGCCTGGCCTTCGAGGTCGATGCCAAGCGCCTGGCGCGTGACCGGCAGGCCTTGCTGGTCAAGGATCTCGATCGCAAGGTCGATCTGCTGAGCCTGCATTCCCCGGTTTCGGGCCAGGTCGGTCAGCTGCTGGTCGCCGAGCGCGCCTATGTCGCCAAGGACACGCCCTTGCTCACGGTGGTCGACCTCAGCGCGCTGGAGGTGGAACTCAAGGTGCCGGAAAGCTTCGCGCGCGATCTGGCGGTGGGCATGCCGGCCGAGATTCGCGGCAGTGGCCGCGAATTCACGGGTGAAGTCGGCGCCGTCTCGCCGGAGGTCGTCAGCGGCGAGGTCACGGCCCGCGTGCGCTTCACCGGCGATGCGCCGCAGGGATTGCGTCAGAACCAGCGCCTGTCGGTGCGCGTGCTGCTCGACGCCCGCGACGATGTGCTGATGGTCGCGCGCGGTCCGTTCCTGGAATCCGGTGGCGGCAACAGCGGCTACGTGGTTCAGGGCGACATCGCCGAGCGCCGCGTGATCCATACCGGCGCCGCCAGCATCGACAAGGTCGAGGTGCTCGACGGACTGCAGGTCGGCGAACGCATCGTGATTTCCGGAAGCGACAACTTCGATGGCGCTCAGCGCGTTGTCATCAGTCGCTAAACGTACTTTAAGAAAGTCTCGTAATTGCCTAAACTTACAGGATTATTTACATGCTAAAGATGGCCCGTCTGTCCAAGGCCTTCCGCACCGAAGTGGTGGAGACCTTCGCCTTGCGTGACTTTTCGATCCACGTGCGCGAAGGCGAATTCGTGGCCGTGACCGGTCCTTCCGGTTCCGGCAAGACCACGTTTCTCAACATCGCCGGCCTGCTGGAAACGCCGACGGGCGGAACCTACGAACTCGACAGCCAGGACGTGAGCCGTCTCGGCGACGATGCGCGCTCGCGCATCCGCAACGAGAAGATCGGCTTCATTTTCCAGGCCTTCAATCTGATTCCCGATCTCAATGTGTTCGACAACGTCGACGTGCCCTTGCGCTACCGCGGCATGAAGGGCTCCGAACGCAAGCGCCGCATCGAGGACGCGCTGGCGCGTGTCGGTCTGTCGGCCCGCACCAAGCATTATCCGGCCGAGCTGTCCGGCGGTCAGCAGCAGCGCGTCGCCATCGCGCGTGCCTTGGCCGGCAGTCCGCGTCTGCTGCTGGCGGACGAACCCACCGGCAACCTCGACACGCAGATGGCGCGCGCCGTCATGGAGCTGGTCGAGGAAATCCACCGCGACGGCGCGACCATCGTGATGGTCACGCACGATCCGGAACTGGCGGCGCGTGCGCAGCGCAATGTGCACATCGTCGACGGGCAGGTGGTGGACCTCGGCGATCCCGAGGCACGGCTGACCGCCGCCAGCGCCGTGCAGGCCTGAGGCCGGCATCACCATGTTCCGTTACTACGCCTGGCTTGCCGTGCGCGGCCTGAAACGCAATCCCGGACTCACGGCGCTGATGGTGCTGGCGATCGGCATCGGCATCGGCGCCAGCGTGACCACGCTGACAGTGCTGCAGGTGCTGTCCGGCGATCCCCTGCCGGGCAAGAGCGACACGTTGTTCTATCCGCAGATCGATCCGCAGGATTCGCTGGGTTATCAGCCCGGCGAGGAGCCGCCCGACGTCATCAGCTATCTGGACGCCAAGAACCTGCTGGATGCGCGTCGCGCCGACCGTCAGGCAGTGATGACCGGCGGCGGCGCGGCGGTCATTCCGGACAAGGCGGGGGTCGATCCGTACCTGCTGGATCTGCGCTACACCTCGGCCGATTTCTTCGCGATGTTCGAGGTGCCGTTTCTGCACGGTAGCGGCTGGACCGGAGCGGACGACGAGGCGCATGCGCGCGTCGTGGTGATTTCGCGCCGGCTCAACGACAAGCTCTTCGATGGCGGCAACAGCGTGGGCCGCACGCTGCGCCTCAACAATCAGGACTTCCGCATCGTCGGCGTGATCGACGAATGGCGCCCGAACCCGCATTTCTACGACCTCAACACCGGCAATTATTCGGATTCCGAAGAGGCCTTCATTCCGCTGGAGACGGCCATCCAGCTGGAGATGGGGCGCAACGGCACGATGAACTGCTTCGGCGAAGAACGGCTCACGCCACAGCAGCAGCTCACCTCCGGAAGCTGCATGTGGCTGCAGTACTGGGTGGAACTCGACTCGGCCGAAAAGCACAAGGATTACCTGAATTTCCTGACGAGCTACAGCGAGGAGCAGCGGCGGCTGGGGCGCTTCGAGCGGCCGGCCAACGTGCGGCTGCGCAGCCTGATGCAATGGCTGGACTATCAGAAGGTCGTGCCCGAGGACGTGCGCCTGCAATCCTGGACCGCGCTCGGATTTCTGGTGGTGTGCATCGTCAACACCGTGGGGCTGATGCTCGCCAAGTTCCTGCGCCGCAGCAACGAAGTGGCTGTAAGACGAGCGCTCGGCGCTCCTCGAACCTCGATCTTCTTTCAGTTCCTGCTCGAAGCCGGGGTTGTGGGGGCGGCCGGGGCGCTGCTGGGTCTGGTGCTGTCGCTGGCCGGGCTCGCCGCCGTGCGCATGCAGCCGGTGGACTATGCGGAGCTTGCGCACCTCAATGGCTTGATGTTCTGCGCTGCGGTGTTGATGGCCGTGATTGCCAGTCTCGTCGCCGGCCTGCTGCCGGCCTGGCAGGCCTGCCGTGTGCCGCCTGCGCTACAGCTCAAGAGCGAGTGAACATGGATATCCAACCGATACTCAAAGCGCTGCGTCATCAGAAGACCGCGGCCCTGCTGATCGCGTTCGAGATCGCACTGGCCTGCGCGATCATCTGCAACGCCACCTTCCTGATCGTCAGTCGAATGGAACGCAGTCAGATGCTCAGCGGCGTCGCGGAGAGCGAACTGCTGCGCATTCGCGCCGCCAGCCTCGACGACGGGGAAGACAAGATGGCGCGGATTCGCGAGGACATCGCCGGGCTGCGCAGCATCCCCGGCGTGGTCTCGGTCACCACCACGCAGCAGGTACCGTTCGGACAATCATCCTGGAATTCCGGTGTGCGCACCGCGCCGGATCAGAAGAACGTCGTGGTCAATGCCACCACGTACTACGACGGCGGTGACATGCTGTCCACCTTCGGTCTGAAACTGGTGGCCGGCCGCGATTTCTCGCCGGACGAGTACTACGATTTCGACGACGTCGCCAGCGGTGCCGTGACGCCAAGCTCGATCATCATCAGTCAGACTCTGGCGAATCGCCTCTGGCCTGGCGAACCGCCTCTGAACAAGCCCATCTATATGGGTAGCAGCGATCCGCTGCGCGTCATCGGCGTGGTCGAAACCTTGGTGCGGCCGTCGATCTGGGATGACAGCACGGCTCACGACTGCATGATCTTTCCCACGCGGGGCGCACCCGGAACCCAGTACGTCCTGCGTGCGCAGGGCGCCGACCTGGATGGCGTGATCAAGAGCGCCACAGCCAAGCTCAAGGCCTTGCAGCCGAACCGCATCGTGCGGGGGGCGGAAACCTTCACCCAATTGCGCGAGGACTACTTTCGCCAGGACCGCGTCATGGCCGTACTGCTGATGACCGTGATCGTCGCGCTGCTGGTGGTGACGGCGCTGGGCATCGTCGGGCTGGCCAGCTTCTGGGTGCAGCGCCGCCAGCGCCACATCGGTATCCGCCGTGCGCTCGGCGCTACGCGCGGCAACATCCTGCGCTACTTCCAGCTTGAGAATTTCCTGATCGTCAGCTCGGGCATCCTGTTCGGCATGTTCGCGGCCTACGGCATCAACGCCTGGTTGATGCAGCATTACGAACTGCCGCGTCTGCCGCTGTTCTATCTGCCGATGGGTGCCGCGGCACTGTGGCTGCTGGGCCAGCTGTCCGTGCTGTATCCGGCATTGCGCGCCACGCGTGTGCCGCCGGCAACCGCCTCACGCAGGGCATAACAAGGGATCACTGAACCAGGTGGGGATATTTCGCGGGATTGTCGTGGCGCAGCCCACGCCGCACACCGGCGCTGACGGCCTTGATGGTACTGAGGATCGCTTTGGGCATCGGCGCCTCGATGACCTCGTTCGCGGTGTACTGCTGAACCTGTGGCTGGTCACGCATTACGAGATGGCGCGCCTGTCGCTGCCCTACATCCTTGTAGCCGCCGTGCTGCAACCGGCGCGCCGTGCGTCCCGCGTGCCGCCGATGGTGGCGACGCGCGAGGCATAGGGCAAGGTAGGATTGATCCATGCGCACCGTACTGATCATCGACGACAACCAAGCGGTCGGCGACGCCCTGGCGCTGTTGCTGTCGTTGCACGAAATCCGCGCCCTGATCGCGTATTCGCCGGAGGGCGGACTGGCCGAACTCGACCGCAGTGATGTCGATGTCGTCATCCAGGACATGAACTTCACCGCGGACACCACCTCGGGCGAGGAGGGCGTGGCGCTGTTTCGCGCGATCCGTGAGCGCCATCCGGACCTGCCGGTGATTCTGCTGACGGCCTGGACGCACCTGGAAACGGCGGTGGAACTGGTCAAGGCCGGCGCCGCGGATTACGTCGCCAAGCCCTGGGACGACGCCAAACTGTCGGCCACGGTCGAAAATCTGCTGGAGTTGTCCGAGAGCACGCGCGAGGTCTCGCGCCATCGGCGCGAACGGCGCCGCCGTCGCGCGGAACTCGAATCGCGCTACGACCTGCGCGGCATCGTCTACGGCGCCACCGCCACCGAGCGTGTGATCGAGCTGGCCTGCCAGGTCGCGCGGGCCGAGATTCCGGTGCTGATCACCGGCCCCAACGGCGCCGGCAAGGAACGCATCGCCGACATCCTGCATGCCAATTCGGCCGTGAGGCGCGGCGCCTTCGTCACCGTCAATTGCGGTGCCCTGCCATCCGAGCTGATCGAAGCGGAGCTGTTCGGGGCCGAGGCCGGCGCCTACACCGGTTCGACCCGAGCACGCGAAGGGCGTTTCGAACGGGCCGACGGCGGCACGCTGTTCCTGGACGAAATCGGCAATCTGCCATTGTCGGGGCAGGTGAAGTTGCTGCGCGTGCTCGAATCCGGCGATTTCGAGCGCCTCGGGTCGGCGCGCACGCGGCACGTCAAGGTGCGTTTGCTCAGCGCCACCAATGCCGATCTGCCGGCGATGATCGAGGAAGGCACGTTTCGCGAAGACCTTTACTACCGGCTCAATGTCATCGAGGTTCGCCTGCCTCCGCTGGCGGAGCGCTGCGATGACATCCCGCCGCTGGCCGAGCATTTCCTGAATGGCGAGGCACGCCTCTCCGACGAGGCACGGGACGCGCTCATGGCCCATTCCTGGCCCGGTAATGTGCGCGAACTGCGCAACGCGCTGGAACGCGCCCGCCTGCTGTGCCGGGACGGCGTGATCGAGGTGGCCGATCTCGATCTGCCGGCGCGCAAGCCCGCTGCGGCGCGCAATCTGGACGAGCCGGACAAGGCCGCCGTCGAAGCGGCGCTGGCCGCCGCCGGCGGCGTGGTCAGCCGCGCGGCGCAGGCGCTGGGGCTGTCGCGTCAGGCGCTGTATCGGCGCATGGAACGCTTCGGTGTTTCGGAATCCTGATCGGGTTTCCGGAACCGTCATGAGCGATAGACCCGTGGGCGGTCATGGCCCGGCGTAGTTTCTCTGTCGAGGGCAGGCTCGCCGCCTTGCTGATGGCGGTCTACGCCTGTGGTGCGCTGACGGCGGTGTTGTTTGCCACCTTGCTGGGGGAGGAGCGCTGGTCGTTGCTGCTGAGCCTGGGCTTCGGCCTGCCGCTGGCGCTGCTGATCGCGCGCCAGGCGATACAGCCGGCGGCGAAACTGCTGCGGGCACTGCAAAGTGCGGTGGCGAGTTACCGTGATGGCGATTTCAGCGTCTCCATCACCAACGACCGCAATGACGAGCTTGGCCGGTTGGTCGCTGTCCACAATGAACTGGGCAGCACGCTGCGCGAACAGCGCCAGCATTTGGTACAGCGCGAGTTGATGCTGGATACGGTGGTGCAAAACACGCCGGTGGCCCTGGTGCTGACCGAGCACAGCGGTCGCATCGCCTATGCCAACCTCGCCGCGCGCAAGCTGTTCAATGACGGCCGCAGCATCGGCGGGCTGGCGTTTTCATCGCTGCTCGATAAGCTGCCCGAGGTGGTACGGGACGCGGTGGCGAGCGGCGAAGATGGCTTGTTCACCGTCGCGATCGAGGGCATCGACGAGACTTTTCACGTTTCGCGGCGGGGTTTTCGCCTGCAGGGACGGCCGCACCGCCTCTACCTGATGCGGCGCATGACGCGGGAGTTGTCGCGGCAGGAAGTGGCCACCTGGAAAAAGGTCATCCGCGTCATCAGCCATGAGCTCAACAATTCCCTGGCGCCGATTTCGTCCATGGCGCATTCCGGCGCGGAGTTGGCGAGGCGCGGCGATACCGCGCGTCTGCCGCAGGTATTCGGTTCGATCCGCGAGCGCACGCGGCATTTGCACGGTTTCATCGACGGATACGCGCGTTTTGCCAAGTTGCCGGTGCCGCAGTTGGCGCGTCTGGACTGGGCCGAGTTCATGGACACGCTCGCGGGCCAGGTCTCGTTCACGCTGGACGGCGGCCTGCCGGAGACGCCGGTGTGGCTGGATCGCACGCAGATCGAGCAGGTGCTCATCAACCTGATCAAGAACGCCCACGAATCCGGCGGCGCCGCCGACCAGGTGCGGGTCTCGGTGCAGCGGGTGGCCGATGAATTCCGCGTGGACATCGCCGACCGCGGCAGCGGCATGAGCGAGGCGGTGCTCGCCAACGCCTTGCTGCCGTTTTATTCCACCAAGCGCAGCGGCACCGGCCTGGGGCTGGCGCTGGCCCGCGAAATCGTGGAGGCGCACGGCGGTCGCATTCATTTGTCCAACCGCAGCGGCGGCGGTCTGCGGGTGCGTTTGGCGCTGCCGGCCGCCGCGCGGGAGCCCCTGGCCTGAGGCTGTGGCTCTTCGCCATTATGCGTCCGGTACGGGGTTTGCTTCACTGGACCGATGCTCGCGGTACGGCCGCACAACGATAACGAACCGAAAATAGCTGCGCGGTCACAGGGCCGCCGACAAGGATCTCAATGAGCGGAGACGATCTGGTGGACGAACTGCGCGTGCCGAGCCTGTGGCAGGCGCTGGCGCCGCTGGCGGTACTGGCGCTGATGCTGGTGGCGGCGGTGGCCCTGTTCGGTAGCGATGCTTCCTACGGACCGAACCAGATCGTCCTGCTGGTGGCGGCCGGCGTGGCGGCGGCGATCGGTATTGCCAACGGCCTGGTGTGGAAGGACTTCGAGGAGGCCGTCGGCCAGAGCATCGCGGTGTCGTCCAACGCGATGCTGATTCTGCTGATGGTGGGTGCCGTGATCGGTAGCTGGATTCTCTGCGGCACCGTGCCCACGCTGATCTACTACGGCCTGCAACTGCTGCACCCGGCGGTCTATTACCCGGCGAGTTGCCTGATCTGCGCCGTGATCGGGCTGGCCATCGGCAGTTCCTGGACCGTCGCCGGTACCGTCGGCGTGGCACTGATGGGCGTTGCCAGCGGGCTGGGCCTGAGCCCGGCGGCGGCGGCGGGCGCGGTGATTTCCGGCGCCTATTTCGGCGACAAGATGTCGCCGCTCTCCGACACCACCAATCTCGCGCCGGCTGTCGCCGGTTCCGAGTTGTTCGATCATATTCGCCACATGTGCTGGACGACCCTGCCCAGCTTCACCTTGGCCTTGATCGGCTTCACCGTGCTCGGCCTGACCACCGACCTGTCCGGCACGGCGCAAGGGCCGGAGGCCTTGCTGGCCTCGATCGACACGCAGTTTGGCATCGGCCTGCATTTGCTGATTCCGGTCGCGCTGGTGCTGGTGCTGGCAATGCGCCGCGTACCGGCGTTGCCGACGTTGGCGGCGGGCGTCGCCGCCGGGTTGCTGTTCGCGGCCGTGTTTCAACCCGAGCGCGTCGCCGATCTCGGCGCCTCGATTTCCGACAATCCTGGCGTGCGGGCTGTGGGCGGGCTGTGGCACGCGCTGTTCGACGGCTATGCCGGCGACAGCGGCAATGCCAATCTGGACGAGCTGCTCAATCGCGGTGGCATGTCCAGCATGCTCAACACGATCTGGCTGATTCTGTGCGCGATGGCCTTCGGCGCCTGCATGGAACGCGCCGGTCTGCTGCAACGCCTGATCGTCGGGGTGCTGCGCGGGGTCAAGACGGCCGGTGCGCTGGTGGCGGTGACGGTGCTGACCGCCGTCGGCGTCAACATCGTCGCCTCCGATCAGTACATTTCCATCGTGCTCACCGGACGCCTGTACCGGATCGAATACGAACGCGTGGGCCTGGATCCGCGCAATCTGTCGCGCGCCATCGAGGACGGCGGCACCCTGACCTCCGTGCTGGTGCCATGGAATACCTGCGGCGCCTACATGACGGCGACCTTGGGTGTTTCCACCTTCCATTATCTGCCTTTCGCCTTCTTCAATTGGCTGTCGCCACTGATCGCAATTTCCATGGCGCTGGCCGGCTTCAGGCTGCTGCGCAAGAACTCCGCCAGCGCTGCCAGCTGATCGGCGAGCGCCTGGCGTGTACGTTTCGTTGCCGTTCATGATCGTTTGGTAATTTCTTCATTCAATTGGGAAAGATGCGGAGAGTCCGCGTCGCCAGAGTGGGGATTGCCGAGGTATGAACCCAGTCATGACGTCGGGGCACGCGGAACAGGCCGCCGCTGCGCGGGATTTGTTGAATGCGTGCGAGCGCGAACCGATTCACGTTCCGGGCAGCGTGCAGCCGCACGGCGTATTGCTGTGCATGGACGAGAATCTCAGGATCGTCCAGGCCAGCGAAAGTGCCGACATCTGGTTGAGCCACAGCGCCGATGCCCTGGTCGGCCGGGAATGTGCCGAGCTGCTGGGCGAATCCGATATGGAGCGTCTGCGAACGGCCAGGGGCAGGGCGGATATCGAGGAAGCACCCCTCTACATCGGCGTGCTCACGGCCAATGCGCGCCGCTTCGATGGCGTGCTCCACCGCAACGACCAACTGCTGTATCTCGAACTGGAACCCACCCGGCGCGAACAGGACATGGGCTTCGGAGGCATCTACCCCCTGGTCCGATCGTTCGTATCGAACCTTCAGAGCGCGAGCTCCGTGGATGCGCTGTGCGAGCTCGCCGCGCAGGAGACCAAGACCATCACCGGATTTGGCCGCATCCTCGTTTACCGCTTTGACGAGGACGGGCATGGCCAGGTGCTGGCAGAGCGGCGCGACGAATCCTACGAGTCCTGCCTGGGCATGCTGTTTCCGGCGTCCGATGTGCCACCTCAGGCCCGTGAGCTGTATCTCAGAAATCGCGTGCGTCTGATCGCGGACGCAAATGCCAGCCCTTCGCCATTGCATCCGCGCGACAACCCGCTGAGCGGCGCGCCTACCGACCTCAGCTTTTCGGGGCTGCGCAGCGTCTCGCCGGTACACATCCAGTACATGAAGAACATGGACATCCTCGCGTCCATGTCGGTCTCGATCATCGTGCGCGGTCGCCTGTGGGGCCTGATCTCGTGCCATAACGCCGAACCCCGCCAGGTACCGTTCGATGCCCGCACCGCCTGCGAGCACCTGGGGCAGATCCTGTCGCTGCAGATCGAAGCCAACGAAGAGCGCGCGCAGACCCAGCAGCGGCTCGAGTTGCGGCGCATTCTGGTCGGACTGCTGTCCGCGATCGCGGATCGCGATGATTTCGTGGCCGGACTGATGTCCAGCCCGACCGATCTGCTGGCGTTCGCGGGTGCCGGTGGGGCCGCGATCCTGTTCGGCGGCCGTTGCGAGTTATTCGGTGATACCCCCGATGAAGCCGAAGTGCTCAAGCTGGTGGGCTGGTTGTCCGCCCATTCGTCCAACACGGTGTTCTCGAGCGCCTGTATCGACCGTGATCTTCCGGCCGACGTGGTCCCCATGGGCGACACGGCTGGCGTTATGGCGGTGTCGATCTCTCAGGTGCACCGCAACTACATCGTCTGGTTCCGACCGAAGGTCCGGCGCACCGTGACCTGGGCCGGCAGGCCGGACAAGACCGCGACAACCGCCGAGCCAACGATGCTCAGTCCGCGCAACAGCTTCGAGGCCTGGAGCGAGACGCATACGGAGTGCAGCCGCCCCTGGAGCGCCGGCGAGCTTGACGCGGCGCTGGAACTGCGCAGCGCGATCCTGACGATCGTTCTGCGCCGTGCCGAGGAAATGGCGGCGCTGGCGCATGAGCTGGAGCGCAGCAACCGCGAGCTGGAGGCGTTCTCGTATTCGGTGTCGCACGACCTGCGCGCACCGCTGCGTCATATCGTCGGCTACGCGGATCTGCTGCGCGAACTCGAAGGTGAGGGCTTGAGCGATCGAGGGCGTACGTATCTCGCCAACGTCGAGGAATCCGCGACCTTCGCCGGCACGCTGGTGGATGACCTGCTCACATTCTCGCAGATGGGGCGGGCCGCACTACGACCCACGCAGGTGAATATCCGCGAGCTGGCCGAATCGGTGATCAAGGATCTCGACGCCGAGACAGCGGGCCGTAACGTTCGCTGGGAATTCGGCGAACTGCCCGTGCTACGCGGCGATCCGGCCTTCCTGCAGATGGTGATGCGCAACCTGCTGTCGAATGCGGTCAAGTATTCGCGAGGGCGGGAGCCGGCCGTTATCCGTATCGACGGCGAAGACACGGCCACCACCCATGTCGTCCACGTTCGCGACAACGGGGTCGGCTTCAACATGAAGTATGTCGGCAAGCTGTTCGGGGTGTTTCAACGCCTGCATCGCATGGAGGATTTCGAAGGCACCGGTATCGGGCTCGCCAACGTCCGCAGAATCATCGAACGACATGACGGTCACGTCTGGGCGGAAGGGGAGACCGGCCACGGTGCGGTTTTTTCATTTGATCTACCCAAACTCTGAACACGTCATGAGCACCTCACTCAAACCCATACTTCTGGTGGAAGACAATCCCAAGGACCTTGAGCTGACCCTGATCGCGCTCGAGAAGAGCCAGCTTGCCAACGAGGTGGTGATCACGCGAGACGGTGTCGACGCACTGGACTACCTGTTCTGCCGCGGCGACTACGAATCCCGTCACAACGGCAATCCGGCGGTCATTCTGCTCGATCTGAAACTGCCACGGCTCGACGGAATCGAGGTGCTGCAGGTGATCCGCACGACACCGGCGCTCAGAAGCATTCCCGTGGTGATGCTGACCTCCTCGCGCGAGGAGGCCGATCTGTTGCGCAGCTACGAACTGGGTGTGAACGCCTATGTCGTGAAGCCCGTCGCGTTCGGTGAATTCGTGGAGGCCATCACGGACCTCGGAATCTTCTGGGCGGTGCTCAACGAGCCACCTCCCGGTTCCGCCCGCGTTGCCCGAAGGAGCGCGCAAAAATGAACCCGCCGGGTCCCGAATCCGAGGGAACCCCAATCCGCATACTGCTGCTTGAAGACAATCGCCTGGACGCGGACCTGACGCGTCTGCGTCTGGAGAGCCTGCGCATGCCGGTTTCTCTGCATGTGGTCGAGACCGAGGCCGATTTCTGCTGGGCGCTGGACGTCGGAGACATCGACATCGTGCTCGCCGATTTCATGTTACCGGCCTTCTCGGGCGCCGAAGCCCTGGCGATTGTCCGCGAACGCTCGCCGGACCTGCCGTTTGTCGTGGTGTCCGGCGTTCTCGGTGAAGAACACGCCGTCGAGATTCTGAAGAAGGGCGCCACCGACTACGTCGTCAAACAGCGTCTGCAACGTTTACCGATGGTCGTGGAACGGGCGCTCGCAGAGGCCAAGGAGCGGCGCCAGCGCATCGGCGCAGAACGTGCGCTGGAAACCTCGGAGACCAACTATCGGCGCCTGGTTGATGCCCTGCGCGACTACGCCGTCATCGGCCTGAACGCCGAAGGGCGGATCAGGAGCCTGAACCGCGCCGCCGAAGATATTCTCGGGTTCTCGCTCCAAGAGATGAAGGGGCGCCCCGCGAGCCTCTTGTATCAAGGACAGGAAACCGATTGCGGCTCGCTGCACGAATCGCTACAGAACGCCTTGCAGCACGAAAGCCATTCGGTCGAGTGCTGGATGAAGCGCCGCGGCGGCAGCGAATTCTTCGCCTCGATCGTGACCACGGCGATTCGCAACGACGCGGGCCATGTCGTCGGATTTTCGAAGATCATTCGTGACACCACCGAAGCCCGACGCGCGGCCGAAACCCTGGAGGCGGCCAAGGAACAGGCGGAGGCCGCCAACGCGGCCAAGGACCGCTTCCTGGCGATGCTGTCGCACGAACTGCGCACCCCCCTGACACCGATCCTCGCGGCCGTGCACCTGCTCGACCAGGAATCGGCCCTGCCGGCTTCGCTCGAAGACGTGCCGCCGATGATTCGCCGCAACGTCGAACTCGAAGCGCGCCTGATCGACGACCTGCTGGACCTCACCAGCATCACCCACAACAAGCTCAGCCTCACCCTCAAGCCGCTGGACATGGACGCCTGCCTTAACGGAGTCGTGGAAATGGGAAGAGCGGAAGTGCGAGGCAAGCGGCAACAGATGGAAGTCCGCCTGGAGGCAGAACACTCGCTGGTGTCGGCCGATGCTGGCCGTACCCAGCAGATCATCTGGAATGTGCTCAAGAACGCCATCAAGTTCACCCGGAGCGGTGGCCGTATCGTGGTTGAATCCTTCAACCCGGACGCCGATCACTACAGCGTATGTATCAGCGACAACGGTATCGGCATCAGCGAAGCCGCGTTGACGCGAATCTTTTCCGCGTTCGAACAGGCCGATATCTCGATCACCCGCGAGTTCGGCGGACTCGGCCTGGGCCTGGCGATCGCACATGCGCTGGCCTGCAAGCACGGCGGCGAGCTGATCGCCGAAAGTGCCGGGCCAGGGCGCGGAGCGCGCTTCACGTTCACGCTACCGCTGCTCGATCCGGTGCCAGACGAGACCGAGGGACCGGTATCGGTTGACCGTCGCGCCTACGAACGCCCCCTGCGCATCCTGTTGGTGGAAGACAACGAAGACACCAGCCGCGCCATGGCCAGACTGCTCAAGATCCTGGGTCACGAGGTTTCGCTGGCGAATACCGTGGCCAGCGGCAAACGGCTCGCGCAGACCGGGGTCTTCGATCTCTTGGTCGGTGATATCGGCTTGCCGGACGGTGATGGCACCGAAGTCGCTCGCGAATTCAAACGCATACAACAAAGGCCCTCGATCGCCATTACCGGCTACGGCATGGACGAAGACATCCTCAAAAGCCAGGAAGCCGGCTTCACCGCCCACATCACCAAGCCCGTGAACTTCGAGCATCTGAGCGAACTGATCAGCATATTGACCAAATATTGAGCCTGCTGAATATCTGATAAAGCAACCCCGTTTCTGTAATTCCTCGCCGATTCTTCGTTGGTCTCTTGCTCGGTTTACTCCATCCTGAGGTAGACCTTACCGCTCACCCGCTCCTCGGGAATCCCCATCGCCACTGCGGTCACCAGGCGCAGGCAGGCGTCCTCGTTGGGGAAGAGCGCGGCCACGCGTGTGCGCCGCTTGATCTCGCGGTTGATGCGTTCCATGCGCTTGAGCAATGGACTGAGCGTGCCGACGTCAAGATGCAGGCAGCTTTGGACTTGTCCGCCGCTTTTGGCGAGGCCCGTGCCGATTCCGCGCGCTCGAAGTCGCGTTTCGCTCAGGGCCCGGCGGATGTCGTGATGCTGGTTGTTCCCGGAAGCTCCTTGCCCGGATAATACATATCCACCTCCTCAGTCCGGAACGTTCATCGCATCGATGACCAAACAGCGTCTTTACCGAGTCAGCTTCGTGCAGCAGGGCCAGGTCTATGAGCTCTATGCCCGTCAGATCAGTCATGGCGGCCTGCTCGGCTTTGTCGAGGTCGAACAGATCATATTCGGCGAAAAATCGAGCGTGGTCGTGGACCCGACCGAGGAACGGCTCAAGTCGGAATTCGAGAACGTGGAGCGCTTCTACGTGCCGGTGCACCAGATCGTGCGAATCGACGAGGTGAAGACTCAGGGCGCCGCGCGCATCAAGCCGGTGGCCGGTGACTCATCGAAAGTGACGCCGTTTCCGACGTTCACGCCGGGAGGCGGTCATCAAAAGTAAGTCGGGACGATTGCGCTTCGCCTTGCTGGGCAGCGGCAGCAAGGGCAACGCCGCCCTGTTTTCCTGCCGGGACACCCATGTGCTGCTGGACTGCGGATTCTCGGTGCAGGAGTCCACGCGACGTTTGCAGCGGCTCGGCGTGGAACCCGAAAGTCTGGCGGCGATCGTGGTCACGCACGAGCATTCCGATCATCTTGGTGGCGTCGCGCGAGTGGCCCGGCGCTACGGTTTGCCGGTGTGGATGACGCGCGGAACCCACGCCGTCTGGAATGACGTGGACGTGCCGTGCATCGAACATTTCGATCCGCACACCCCCTTTGCGATCGGTGATCTGGAAATGTCACCGTATCCGGTCCCGCATGATGCGCGTGAACCGGCGCAGTTCGTGGTCGGCAACGGTGCGACCTGCATTGGCGTGCTGTCCGATGCGGGCAGCGTCACGCCGCATATGTGCCGGATGCTGCAGGCCTGTGATTCCTTGTTGATCGAGTTCAATCATGACAGCGCCATGCTCGCCAGCGGGCCGTATCCGGAGTCGCTCAAGCGCCGGGTCGGTGGCGCCTATGGGCACCTTTCGAACATGCAGGCGGCCGATCTGTTGAGACGCATCGACACTTCGCGCGTGCAGCACGTGGTGTTGACGCATCTTTCCGAAAAGAACAACACGCCCGAGCTGGCGCTGACCGCCGGAGCAGAGGCGCTGGGTTGCGAGACGCATTGGCTGGTCGCAGCCGAGCAGGACCAGGGCCTGGCCTGGCGTGAAATTTCCTGAGTGACGATCCACCTGAAATGACTGTGCATTTGCTACCGGGCGGACCGGCTCTCTCCAGGTTTCGTATCGATCGCCTGCGCGAAGCGCTCATCGCACAGGCGCCGGGACTCAGCGGTCTGCGTGTTTCGGAATTTTTCATGGCGACGGCCGCGGACGCCGAACTGGCGGCGGTCCGGCGTCTGCTGGAAGCGGGTGAAGGCGAATTGCCGGACGGCAGTCTGCGTTTGTTCGTGGTGCCGCGTGTCGGCACGGTGTCCGCGTGGTGCAGCAAGGCCACCGACATTGCCCGTGTCTGCGGACTGGCCGGCGTGCAGCGCATCGAACGCGGTCGCGTTCTGGTGTTCGAAGGAATCACGGACTTGCCGGCGGTGGCACATGCCCGGTTGCATGACCCGATGACCGAAAGCCTGGTGTCGGACATCAAGGGTCTGGCCCAGGTATTCGAAACCCCGGAGCGCCGGCCGCTGCGGCAGGTCGACCTGCTCGGCGGCGGCAAGGACGCCCTGGCGACGGCGAACCGGGACTGGGGCTTGGCGCTGTCTGCCGATGAGATCGACTACCTCGCCGAATACTTCGCCGGCGTGGGCCGCAATCCGAGCGACGCCGAATTGATGATGTTCGCGCAGATCAATTCGGAACACTGTCGTCACAAGATCTTCAACGCCGAGTTCACAGTGGATGGAGAAACCAAGCCGGACTCGCTGTTCGGCATAATCCGCATGAGTCATGCCGCATCGCCGGACGGTGTGCTTTCGGCCTACAAGGACAATGCCGCGGTCATCGCAGGCCCGGAAGCGCCGCGCTTCATGCTGGGTTCCGATCGCATCTGGCGGACGCGCCAGGAACCGGCTCACATCCTGATGAAGGTCGAGACGCACAACCACCCCACCGGCATTTCGCCGCATGCCGGTGCGGCGACCGGGGCCGGCGGCGAAATTCGCGACGAGGCCGCCACTGGGCGCGGCGGTCGCCCCAAGGCCGGCCTTTGCGGCTTTTCGGTGTCCAATCTGCGCATCACGGGATTCACCCAGCCCTGGGAGGCGGCGGATTCGCGCCCCCCGCGCATGGCCACGGCGCAGCAGATCATGCTGGAGGGCCCGGTCGGCGCGGCGGCCTACAACAACGAATTCGGCCGGCCCAATCTGGCCGGCTATTTCCGCAGCTTCGAGCAGACCTTGCCGGACGGCAGCCGTACCGGCTTTCACAAGCCGATCATGATCGCCGGCGGCTACGGCAACATCCGCGACGGGCTGGTCGAAAAGCTCGACGTGCCGGCCGGCGCGCAGCTGATCGTCTTGGGTGGGCCGGCGATGCTGATCGGCCTGGGCGGCGGTGCCGCCAGCAGCATGACCACCGGCTCCAGCAGCGAGGCGCTGGATTTCGCCTCGGTGCAGCGCGCCAATCCGGAGCTGGAACGGCGCTGCCAGGAGGTCGTCGACTACTGTGCTTCGCTGGGTGAGGCCAATCCGATTCTGTCGATTCACGACGTCGGTGCCGGCGGCATTTCCAACGCCCTGCCCGAAATCATCAACGACAACGGTCGTGGCGGACGCATTCGCCTGCGCGCGGTGGATATCGCCGACCCTTCGCTCTCGCCGATGGAAATCTGGTGCAACGAATCCCAGGAGCGCTACGTGCTCGCGGTGGACGACGCCGGTCTGGCGGTGCTCGACGCGGCCTGCCGGCGCGAGCGCTGTCCGTACGCTGTCGTCGGAACGGCGCTGGCCGAGCGCGTGCTGGTGGTCGAGGATGAACTCGAAGCGCAGGACGCCGTGAATATGCCGATGTCGGTACTGCTCGGCAAGGCTCCGCAGTTGCAGCGCCAATCGGTGCGCGCCGTCCGTGAACTGCCGGCGCTGAACCGCAGCGCCATCCGGCTCGACGAAGCGGTGATTCGGGTATTGCAGCACCCGACCGTGGCGGCCAAGAATTTCCTGATCACGATCGGGGATCGCACGGTCGGTGGATTGACGGTGCGTGACCAGATGGTCGGTCCCTGGCAGGTAGCGGTGGCGGATTGCGCCGTGACCGCCAGCAGTTTCGAGGCGGTGACGGGCGAGGCCATGGCCATGGGCGAGCGTGCGCCGCTGGCGCTGCTGGACGCGCCGGCTTCGGGCCGCATGGCGGTGGCCGAGGCGATCACCAATCTGATGGCGGCGCCGATCGCCAGCCTCGGCGAGGTCAGGCTGTCCGCAAACTGGATGGCGGCGGCCGGGCTTGGCGATGAGGATGCGCGCCTGTACGACACCGTGCGCGCCGTCGGTGCCGAGCTGTGCCCGCAACTCGGCATCGCGATTCCGGTGGGCAAGGATTCGCTGTCGATGCGCACCGTCTGGGAGGATGGCGATGCACGCCACATGCAGTTCGCGCCCCTGTCCCTGATCGTATCCGCCTTTGCGCCGGTGAGCGACGTGCGGCGCAGCCTCACGCCGCAATTGCGCACCGATGCCGGCGACACGGTATTGCTGCTGGTCGATCTCGGTGCCGGCCAGAACCGTCTGGGTGGCTCGATCCTCGCGCAGGTCTACGGACAGTTCGGCGACCGGGCGCCGGACCTCGATGCGCCGACGCTGCTGCGCCAGGCCTTTGCCGGAATACAGGCGCTGAACGCCGAAGCTCGCGTACTGGCCTACCACGATCGATCCGACGGCGGTCTGCTCGCCACGCTGATGGAAATGGCCTTCGCCGGGCATTGCGGGCTCGATGTCGATCTCGCGGACGTCGATGTGCTGGCCACGCTGTTCGCCGAAGAACTGGGGTTTGTGGTGCAGGTTCGCCGTGCCGACGTATCGGCCATACGCGCGGCCTTTGACGGGCTGAGTGTGCAAGAACTTGGCAGGCCCACGACGGATGGCCGCATCCGCGTTCGCGCCGGTGGCGCGGTGGTGTTCGAAGGCGCGCGTGAAGACCTGTTCAAGTCCTGGTTCGAAACCAGTTATCGCATGGCGAAGCTGCGCGACGAGCCCGCCTGCGTCGACGAGGAATTCGCCGCCGCAGGCCTTGAAGCCGACGGCGGACTCGGCGTGCACCTGGGCTTCGACCCCACCGTCGCGCCGGTATTCCGGACATCCACGCCGAGTGTCGGGCGCCGCCCGCGCGTGGCGATCCTGCGTGAACAGGGCGTCAACGGTCAGGTGGAAATGGCATATGCCTTCGATGCCGCCGGCTTCGAGGCGGTGGACGTGCACATGTCCGATCTGCTGGAAGGTGGGCAGACCCTGGATGACTATGCCGGGCTCGTGGCCTGCGGCGGCTTCTCGTACGGAGACGTGCTCGGTGCCGGTCGTGGCTGGGCGCGTTCGATACTGTTCAACGAACGCGCGCGCGGCATGTTCCAGTCGTTCTTCGAACAGCCGGATCGCTTCGCGCTGGGCGTCTGCAATGGTTGCCAGATGTTCGCGGCGCTGGCCGAACTGGTGCCCGGCAGCGAGCACTGGCCGCAGTTCGTGCGCAACCGCTCCGAGCAGTTCGAAGCGCGCTGGGCGCAGGTTGAAATCGTGGAATCGAAGTCGATCTTCCTGGCCGGCATGGCCGGCTCGCGTCTGCCGATCGCCGTTGCGCACGGGGAGGGCCGGGCGAAGTTCGCTTCATTCGAACAGCGGACCGCGTTACGGGCGAACGGGCAGGTCGGAATGCGTTATCTGGACGCTGCCGGCGCGGTGGCGAAGAGTTATCCGTACAACCCGAATGGCTCGCCGGATGGCCTGACCGGCATCTGCAACGCGGACGGTCGTATCACGGTGATGATGCCGCACCCGGAACGAACCATTGCCGGCACCGTGGGTTCGTGGTGGCCGAACCGCGAACAGCGATTCACGCCGTGGTTCCGGATGTTCGAAAACGTGCGGGCCTGGGTGGGGTGAGCGCGTGAGGCGCAAGGGGTGGGGGCGACAGGCGTGAAAGCGTGATTGCAGGTGAGGCGTGAGGGGAAAGGCGTCAGGCGTAGAAGCTTGAAAAGCCGCGGCGGTCGGTGGCCTCACGCCTCACTCGTCGCCGAAATCCTCGAAATCGTCGTCCGGAGGTGGGTTGCCATCGTGGATCAGGTTCCAGCGCTTTTCGAGGTAGGCCGTGCGTATGGCTACGTAAGGGTCCAGCTGCTGATTGAGGAAGTTTTCCGGTGTGCCGAGCAGACCGGCGCGGCTGTCCACGGCGCGCAGTGCGATCAGCGGATATTCGACCTGGGGCTCGTCGACATAGTAGGTCGGATCCGAGAAGTAATCACCGCCACGGCCGATCAGGTCGCGATTGGTCGAGGGCCCGAGCAGCGGGAGCATCAGGAACCAGCCTTCGCCGACGCCCCAGTAACCCAGGGTCTGCCCGAAGTCCTCGTCGTGGCGTTCCATGCCTTGCTGGCTGGCGACGTCGACGAGGCCGAGGATGCCGACCGTGGAGTTGAGCAGGAAACGTCCGGTATCGGATGCGGCCTGCTTGAACTTGAGCTGCAGCACGCCGTTGACGATGGTGATCGGGTAGGTGAGGTGGTTGTCGAAGAAATTGCTGACGCCGGTCTTGACCGGTTGCGGCGTGATGTCGGCATAGGTCTTGGCGACCGGCCGCAATACGTAACGGTCAGCCACGTCGTTGAACTTGTAGACCTTGCGGTTGACCACCTCCAGCGGATCCTGGGGATCGTAAGCTGGCGCATGTGCGCAAGCGCCCAGCGTGATCGTAGTCAGGACCGCGATAAGGAGTCGAATCATGGTGCGCTTCCGCTGGGCTGCGGGGGCATCAGGATCGCCCCCAGATTGAAGAACTCGATCAGGCCGCCGAGCTGCGCGGGAATCTGCGTCAGTGGCAGTGGCGCACCGTGGCGGCGGCGCAGCTCCAGCAGCAAGGCCACACCCGCGCTGTCCGCACGGGTGACGCCGGACAGGTCGATGCTGCCGGTCTCGAGCAGTTGGGCACTTTCACGCAAGACGGTGTCTGCGGTGGCGAAACAGAGTTCCCCCTCGATACGGCCGGGACTGACGCTGACCATGTTGTCTCCTTTCCTGCGCGGCGGCTAGGAGCTCTGCGCGGGCTCATCGACCTCGACGGTTGGCGCCTTGATCTGCAGGTTTTCCAGTTTCGCGATCAGCGAATCGAGGCCGTTCTTCTTCACTTCCTGTGCGAACTGGGCGCGGAAGTTGCTGACCACGCTGATGTTTTCCACGGCGATGTCGTAGATCTTCCAGTCGCCGTCATCGGTCTTGTGGACGCGGAAGTCGAGCGGAATCGGCTGTCCGTTGTTGCGCATGATTTTCGCCCCGACGGAGGCATCGGTGGCGTCCTCGGCCATGCGCAGCGGCGCCCATTCGATGTCCACGTCGTCGTAGTACTCGAGCAGGGCGTCGGCGTAGGAGCGCACGATCATCGTCTGGAAGGCATCGGTGAAACGGCTGCGCTGTTCCGGTGTGGCGCTGCGATAGTTGCGCGCCAGTACCAGCTGCGAGATGTATTTCACGTCGAAGCGCGGCACGACGGTCTCATCGATCATCGTGTAGAAGGCGTGCCTGTCGGTCTTGTACGTTTCGTAGTTTTCGTTGATCTGCTCGCGCGCGCTTTCGGTTGCGGAGCGGATGATCTCGTCCGGCTTGGCGGACTGTGCGTGTGCCAGCCCGGCGATGGCCAGCAGGCCCGCGGCGGCAAGGGTCGTTTTCAGGACGTTCATGCGGTTACTCCTTGGATTCGTTGGAACCCTTTTGGGTCATCGACGTGAGGAACTGGCCGATGAGGTTCTCCAATACCAGCGCGCTTTGGGTAAAGGTGACGGTGTCACCCTGCTCCAGAGATTCGAGCGCGCCACCGGGTTCGAAGCCGATGTACTGCTCGCCGAGCAGGCCCGCCGTGAGAATCTTGGCATTGGAGTCTTTGGGGATATTGTCGTAGTCGGCGGCGAGGTCCATCTTCACGCGCGCCTCGAAGGTGGTGCGGTCGATCGCGATGTTGCGTACGCGCCCGATCTTGACGCCGGCCATCGTCACCGAGGCGCCCGGCTTGAGTCCGCCGATATTCTCGAACATGGCGGTAACCTCGTAGGTCGGCCCGCCGCCCACGTTCTGCAGCCCGGCGACACGGAAGGTAAGCACGAAGATCGCCGCGACGCCGAGCGCGAAGAAGAATCCGACCAGAATCTCAAGTGAACGTGATTGCATGATTTGGAGCCCTAACTACTTCTGGAACAGCATGGCGGTGAGCACGAAGTCGAGGCCGAGGATGGCCAGCGACGAATACACGACCGTTGTCGTCGTTGCGCGTGAAACACCCTCGGAATTCGGTGCCGCGTGATACCCCTGATACAGCGCGATCCAGTTCACCACCAGACCGAACACCAGGGCCTTGAGCGCGGCGTCACCGATGTCGCGCAGGTCGACGCTCGACTGGATCTGCGACCAGTAAGAGCCGTCGTCCACGCCCAGCAGCACCACGCCGACCGCGTAGCCGCCGGCGATGCCGATTGCCATCACCGTGAAGATCGCGGTCAGCAGCGGCATCGCCAGCACGCCGGCGATATAGCGCGGCGCGATGACGCGTTTCATCGGGTCCACCGCCATCATTTCCATGCCGGACAGCTGCTCGGTTGCACGCATCAGACCGACTTCCGCGGCCATCGACGAGCCGGCGCGGCCCGCGTACAGCAGTGCGGTGACCACCGGCCCCAGTTCGCGGATGATGACCAGCGCCACAAACACACCCAACGAGGATTCGGCGCCGAAGTTGACCAGCGTGCGGTATCCCTGCAGCGCGAGCACCATGCCGATGAACGAACCGGATACCACGATGATGATCTGCGACAGTACCGCGCTGTCATAGAACTGACGGATGATCACGCGCGGCCGCAGCAGGGCGCCGGGTATCGCGGCCAGGATGCCGAACCAGAACAGCACGGCGCGTCCGGCTCCGGCCGAGAAATTGCCGAGTATCGTGAGCAGCGAACTCATTTGGCCGCTCCCATCAGTTCCTCGGCGTAGTCGCCGGCCTTGTAGTGGAACGGGACCGGGCCGTCCGGCAGACCGTCCACGAACTGCTTGACCCATTCGGAGCCCGCATTGCGGACCTCATCCGGTGAGCCGCTGGCGACGACCTTGCCGGCGGAAACCACGTAGACGTGGTCGCTGATCGACAATACCTCGTTGACGTCATGCGAGACCACGATCGAAGTCAGGTTCAGGGCGTCGTTGAGCGTCCGCACAAGCCGCATCAGCACGCCCATGGAAATCGGGTCCTGGCCGGTGAAGGGTTCGTCATACATGACCATGGCGGGGTCGAGCGCGATCGCCCGCGCCAGCGCGACGCGTCGTGCCATGCCGCCCGAGAGCTCGTCCGGGGCAAGATCGCGCGCGCCACGCAGGCCTACGGCCTCCAGTTTCATCAGCACCAGATCGCGGATCATCGATTCCGGCAGATCGGTGTGCTCACGCAGCGGAAAGGCCACGTTCTCGAACACCGTCAGGTCGGTCAGCAGTGCGCCGGACTGAAACAGCATGCCGAGGCGTTTGCGCATCTCGAACAACTGGCCGCGCGACTGCTTGTGGACATTCACGCCATCGAACTCCACGGTGCCGGCGTCCGGACGCCACTGGCCGCCGATCAGACGCAGCAAGGTGGTCTTGCCAGTGCCGGATGGCCCCATGATCGCGGTGACCTTGCCACGCGGAATGTCGACATCGATTCCGTCATAGATCAGACGCGAACCGTAGGCGAAGCGCAGGCCGCGCACACGCACAAGGGCGTCGTCAGCTGAATGAGCTGTCATTGTGTCAGGCCTTGAATGGGATTCGGATGGACGATAGTCACAGGCAATTGTCGCATGCCCAATGCCCCGCTGGCACGCCAGCTTGGACGGGCATGCGGCGGCCGGATGGTAAACCGTGATGGGCTGAACCCCACATGAACTGTTTCATGGCGTGTTGAATGGAATGCGGGTTCTACGATTCTGAGTTTAGATTCTGAATTTATTGTGGGTTGACGAAAATGCTTGCTCAGGCAGATATTGTGCCTCAATCAGGAGCGTACAGAAAATCCCTTAGATGGGGGATCAGCGAATGCTCCGCGTCGATAACCGTCTTCGGTCCACCGATTTCCGACAGCTGTGCCACCTGCAAACCCGCATGGCCGCAGGGATTGATGCGCTGAAACGGTTCGAGATTCATCGCAACATTGAGCGCCAGACCGTGATAGCAGAAGCCGCGGCTGACGCGCAGACCCAGCGAGGCCAGTTTGCGACCATCGTCCAGATAGACGCCGGGCGCATCCTGACGCGCGCTTGCGGTAATGCCGAAATCCGCCATGCAGGCGATCAGTGCATTCTCCATGCGAGTGACCAGACTGCGAATCCCGTAGCCGCGGCCTTGCAGATCCAGCATCACATAGGCCACCAGTTGCCCTGGGCCGTGATAGGTGACCTGCCCCCCCCGATTGCTCTGCACCACGGGAATGTCGCCGGGCGCCAGCAGGTGTTCCGGTTTTCCGGCCTGGCCGAGCGTGAACACGCTCGGGTGTTGCAGCAGCCAGATTTCATCACGCGAGCCGCGCTGGCGGGACTCGGTGAACGCGCGCATCGCCGTGAAGGTTTCGGGATAGGGCTGCTGACCCAGCGAAAGAACCAGGGGCGCGTCGGCGCCTGCGGCGCTCACAGAGACATCAATACCGCCGGTTCCGCGCGCAGTACCGCACGCACACGGGCCACGTGGTCCTCGCTGTCGGCGACGAAGTCGAACGTCAGGCAGGTGTAGTTGCCTTGGCTGGACAATTGGCGGCTGATTTGCGAGGGCGCGCCGATTGCGTCCTGCACCATGCGCCGGACACGGCTTTCCGCGCCACTATCGGGACGCAGGAACGCCTTGATCGGAAAGCGACAGGGGTACGTCAGTTTCGGCGGGGCAGGGTCGGCCATGGCTCACTCGAAGAAGCGCAGACGGACCTCGTCCACCAGTTTGTCCCAGAGGCCGCCTTCGGGAACTTCCTGCAGCGCGACCAGCGGCTCCTGTAGCAGTGTGTCGCCGTCGAGGCTGACGGTGACCGTGCCCAGCGTCTGCCCGGCCTGCACCGGCGCGATCAGCGGCTGCTGTACGTCTGCCTGCACCGACAGCTTGTCTTGTGCGCCGCGCGGAATGCTGACGGCCAGCGTGTCGATGGTGCCGACCGGCAGTTCCTCGGTCGAGCCCTTGAAGATGCGCAGGGTCTGGATCGGCGATCCCGCTTCGTAGAGCTTCACGGTATCGAAGAAGCGGAAGCCGTAGTTGAGGATGGCGAGGCTGGACTGCTCGCGGCCATTCCAGCTGCCGGCGCCCATGACCACGCCGATCAGGCGGCGGCCGTCGCGCACCGCGCTGGTGGCCAGGCAGTAGCCGGCCTTGGAGGTGTGGCCGGTCTTGACGCCATCGATCGTCGAATCACGCCACAGCAGGCCATTGCGGTTGCGCTGCTTGATGCCGTTGTAGGTAAATTCCTTCTGCGAATACATCGCGTAGTCGTCCGGAAAATTCTTGATCAGCGCGCGCACCAGCAGCGCAACGTCATGCGCGCTGGTGTAGTGCTGCGGGTCCGGCAGGCCGGTGGAATTCACGAAATGCGAATTCTTCATGCCGAGTTGCTTGGCATGCTGGTTCATCAGGCTGGCGAAGGCTTCCTCGGTGCCGGCCACGTGTTCGGCCATGGCGATGCTGGCGTCGTTGCCGGACTGGATGACGATGCCACGCAGCAGGTCCTCGACCTTCACGTGCGAGCCCACGTCCAGAAACATGCGCGATTCGCTGGAGTCGATGCCCTGGCGCCAGGCCTTTTCACTGATCAGCACGTCATCATCGAGATGCATCCGGTCCTGCGCGATCTCGTCGTAGATCACGTAGGTGGTCATCACCTTGGTGATGCTTGCGGGCTCGACGCGCTCGTCGTAGTCACTGCCGGTCAGAACCTGACCGGTCTGCGCGTCGAGCAGAATCCAGCTCTTGACGTCCAGACTGGGGGGCGGGGGCACGCTTTGCGCGGCCGCGGCGAGTGGCCACAGACTGAGCAGGGCCAGCGGAACGAGGAGCGAGCGTAGCGAAAAGAGTTTGATTTTCATGCCTTCGAAGCGGGGGGACCCGAACGGGAATGGGGGCGAATCTTGCCCATGTTAATGCTTGTGCAGCGAATATCGGCGCCGATCACCTCACCGAATGACGGGAATTGCCGAAAATCGATTGACCAGCAATTGGTCGCGCGTCGCTTCCAGTTCGGATTCCTGAGCAAAGGGTCCGATCAAAACGCGGTGCATGTGGCTGTCCGCGATCTCCTCGACACGAATTTCCACCTGCTGGATGCCGATGCTGCCGAGCTGCTCGCGCAGCGCGACGGCATTGACCGGATCGCTGAAACTGCCGGCCTGCAGGTAGTGCGGCGTCGTGTCATTGATCGGAACGGGCGGCCGCTGCACGGCTGGAGGTCCCGGTGTGCTTGCGGCGAACTGCGTACGCGGCGCTCGTGGGTCGATCGTCTCGATCTCGACATTGGCCGAGCCGGCGCCGACGACGCCGAGCTTGAGCGCTGCCGCGTACGAAAGGTCGATCACGCGACCATCGTGAAACGGACCACGGTCGTTGACGCGCACGATCGCCTCCCGTCCGTTGTCCAGATTGTGCACGCGCACGTAGCACGGCAGCGGCAGAGTCTTGTGCGCGGCCGTCATCGCGTACATGTCGTAGGGCTCGCCACTGGATGTGCGGCGGCCGTGAAACTTGCGCCCATACCAGGAGGCGCGGCCGCGTTCGCGGAAGTTTTCGGCGCTGGCCAGCACGTAGTAAGTCTTGCCATGGACGCTGTAGGACGGCGGGTTGCCATACTTGCTGCGCGGCTCGGCGCGAGGCACGGCGTCCTTGATTTCGTCCGGGGCGGCGTCGGCGCGTAGCGGTGCCGGAACGTCGCCCGCTGACGGCGGTCCGTCGGATAGCGCGCGTGGCCCGGCGCAGGCGCTCAGCCACAGCAGCGGACCCAGCAGCGCAAGCCGCCACGGCTTCATCGAGCGGCTTGTTCGCTGCGTGCCTGGCTCAGCGCTTCGGCCAGCTGAGTCACCGACATGGCGTAGTAGACCCTCGGGTTGTAGCTCATCACCGCATAGAAATTGTTGAGGCCCGCCCAATATTCATGCTGACCGCTGTCGAGCTTGAGTTCGAGTATGCCGGCCGCCGTGGCGTCGTCCAGGTCGGCGTCGATGTGGGCGCCAGACTCGCGCAATTGTCCGAGCGTCTCGGATGGCAGCTTGGTGTTGACCGCGTCCGCCGGCGCGCGGAAACCGGTTGTGGGCCGCAGCGGCGCGATCAAGGGCTGGTCTCGCTGCCAGGCCACCTGCGGTCGGTACTTGATGAGGTAGTTGGCGATCGAGCCGATCGCGTCCGGCAGACTCCACAGGTCGGTATCGCCGTCACCGTCGAAGTCGACGGCCAGCCGCCGGTAGTTGCTTGGCATGAACTGCGCTGCGCCCATGGCGCCGGCGTAGGAACCCAGCATGTCTTCGGGCTGGCGCTGCTGCTCGTGGCACAGCACGAAGAATGCCACCAGTTCGCTGAAGAAGAAGTCGGAGCGGGTCGGGTGTTCGAAACCCTGGGTGGTCAGCGCGTCGAGCACGCGGTGCGGTCCGGTATAGCCGCCGAACTTGGTTTCCACGCCGAGGATCGCGGCGATCACCGCCGGTGCGACGCCGTATTCGCGGTGCGCACGTTCCAGCCAGCTTTCGTATTCGTTCATGAACGCGACGCCGCGGCGCACATTGGCGTCGTTGACATGAATCGGGCGGTAGCCGGTCCAGGTCAGGGTTTTCTCCTTGGCGGTCTGCTCCTTTTCGATCAGGCGCGGCACGCGCTCGGCCTTCACGAGCGCTTGATCGACCGCCGCCAGATCGGCGCCCGAGAACGCGTAGTCGTCCGCCAGAATCCGCTTGAGTTCGGCGGCGCGCGGGTTGCCGCTGTAATCGGCGGACGCCATGACCGGGGCAAGCAGCGCGAGCGTCAGCAGGAGTCTTTTCCCGGGGGGGCGTCTAGTCATGGAGTGCATTAGCTCGAGATCAGTTTGCGGTGGGTCTGGATGCTCATGAGGATACCGAAGCCGGCCATCAGGCTGACCATGGAGGTTCCGCCAAAGGAGACCAGCGGCAAGGGTACGCCCACCACCGGCATCAGGCCCATCACCATGCCGATGTTGATGAACACGTACAGAAAGAACGTCAGCGACAGGCCGCCGGCGAGAATCCGCTGGAAGGTGTCCTGCCCCCGCAGGGCGATGACCAGGCCGCGTGCCACGATCAGCGTGTACAGCGTCAGCAGTGCGAGTACGCCGAGCAGACCCATTTCCTCCGCGAACACCGCAAAGATGAAGTCGGTATGGGATTCGGGCAGGAAATCCAGGCTGGCCTGGGTGCCGTTGAGCCAGCCCTTGCCGAAAATGCCGCCCGAGCCGATGGCGATCTTGGACTGGGTGATGTGATAGCCGGCACCGAGCGGGTCGCTGGATGGGTCGAGAAACGTCAGTACACGTTGCTGCTGGTATTCGCGCATGTTCATCCACACGATCGGCGCGGCCGCCGTGGCCAGTCCCACCACCGACGCGATCCAGCGCCATGACAGACCGCCGAAGAACAGCACGAATCCCCCCGCGGCGACCACCAGCAGCGAGGTGCCGAGATCGGGTTGCACCGCCACCAGCGCAGTCGGCACCGCCACCAGAACGACGGCGCCGGCCAGGGTCTGCAGGCGCGGCGGAATGTTGCTGCCGTGCAGGTAGCTGGCGACCATCATCGGCACCGCGATCTTCATGATCTCCGACGGCTGGAAGCGCACGACGCCGAGGTCCAGCCAGCGCTGCGCGCCCTTGGAGTGGTCGCCGAGCACCAGCACCGCCAGCAGCAGCAGCAGGCCGGCGGCATACAGATAGGGGGCAAAGTTGCGATACAGCTCGGGCGGTGCCTGCGCGCAGATCAGCAGCGCGACGATGCCCATGCCGATGCGCTGCACTTGGGAAATCACGGCACCGCCGTCGCTACCGGTTGCGCTGTAGATCACGAACAGCCCGACCGAACAGACCGCCAGCAGCAGTACGGCCAGCCAGGCGTCCACATGCAGTCGCGCCAGCAGGCCAATTTGCGAACGCGGGGCGGCATCGAGTTCCGTCATCCGGCACCTTCCGGTGCGGTCGTCGTCGTCGTCGCCGCCGCCGCCGCCGGAGTAAGGACCGTCGCGCCGGCCGCATTTCCGGCATCGGCGTCCGCCGTAGGATCGGCGTCGCGCAGCAGCCAGTCGTCGATCACTGCCCGGACCACCGGCCCGGCCACGGACCCGCCTCCGCCACCGTGCTCGACGATCACCGCGACCGCAATCTGCGGTGATTCGACCGGTGCGAAGGCGACGAACAGTGCGTGATCGCGCAGATGTTTCGGTACGGACGAGAGCTCGGGGGCCGCTTCATCCTGGGCAAGTCCTGCGACCTGGGCGGAACCGCTCTTGCCAGCCGCAAGGTAGGGCGCATCATGAAAGGCGCGGTAGCCGGTGCCGCCCTGAGTGGTCGTCACCTCGATCAGGGCGTGGATGACCTCAGACCAGGCGCGTGGGTCGCGGGTCTCGATGCTCGGCACCGGCGTGGGAGCGACGCGGCGCATGGTATGGCTCAGTGGGTCTTCCTCGGCGTGGACGATGTGCGGTACATAGCCTTGTCCGCGCATTGCGACCAGCGCCATGGTCTGGGCCAGCTGTACCGGCGTCATCATCATGTATCCCTGACCGATTCCGATGTTCAAGGTCTCACCGGGATACCAGGCCTCGCGCTTGGCGGCCCGTTTCCAGTCCCTGGAGGGCAGCAGGCCGCCCTTTTCACCGGGCAGGTCCAGACCGGTGGCCGAACCCAGCCCGAACTGCGAGAGCATGGCTTCGATCCGGTCCACCCCCAGCTGTTCGGCGAGCTTGTAGAAGTAGACATCGCAGGATTCGGCAATGGCGCGATCCATGTCCATCCAGCCGTGGCCGCGCCGCTTCCAGTCGCGATACTTGCGGCTGGACCCGGGCAATTCGTAGTAGCCGGGACAGAACACGCGTTCATGCTCGGTGGTCACGGCGTATTCCAGCCCCGCCATCGCCATCAGCGGCTTGATCGTCGAGCCCGGCGGGTACTGGCCTTGCAGCGCGCGGTTGAACAGCGGCTTGGTGGGGTTGGCGTTGAGCGCCTTGTAGGTCTTGAAGCCGATGCCATCGACGAACAGGTGCGGGTCGAATCCTGGCTTGGACACCAGCGCCAGCACTTCGCCGCTGCTCGGCTGGATCGCGACGACGGCACCTTCGCGGTCGCCCAGTGCCGCCTCGGCGGCCACCTGCAGTTGCGCGTCCACGGTCAGATAAAGGCTCTGGCCCGGAGCCCCGCGATCATAATTGAGATCACGCAACGGCCGGCCGGTGGCGTTGGTTTCGACGATTTTCGCGCCGACCTTGCCGTGCAAGTTCACTTCGTGGCTACGTTCCACACCGTTCTTGCCGATATGCGTGGTGCCGCGATAGCCCTCGGCGCCGAATTCCCGCAGTTCCTCCTCCGAGACGCCGCCGACGTAGCCGACCACGTGGGCCGCCGACTCACCGAGCGGATAGCGCCGCGTCAGCCCTGCGCGGATATCGACGCCGGAGAAGTCGTGGCGGTTGATCTCGAAGCGGGCCACTTCGTCCATTGTCAGGCGCGTGCGGATCGGTACTCCGCGATAGCGTGGCGTGCGCCGAAGCCGGTCGCGAAAGCGTTCCATATCCTCGTTGTCGAGGCTGACGATCCGCGACAAACGCTTGAGTGTGTTCTCGATGTCGTCAACCTGTTCGGGGATCAGTTCGAGTACGAAAGACGGCACGTTGTCGGCCAGCACCGCGCCATTGCGATCGAAGATCAGGCCGCGCACCGGCGGCACCACCACCAGCCGCATGCGATTTTCGTTGGAGCGCGTCAGAAAGTCGGCATGCTGGAACACCTGCAGGCTGACCAGACGCGACACCAGGATGGCGATGGCGATGCCGCAGGCGATCAGCGCCACCAGCGCGCGCACGAAGAAGGTCTGCCGCTCGGCGTGCAGATCCTTGATCGCGTCGTAGTTACCCATTCTTTAAGCCGAAAGCTGCGGAGCGGGTGGTGGGGTGAGGGCGGCGGTGCCCGGCGCAGGATTCATTTTTCGGGGCTTCCTCTCTGTCGGCATGGCCGTCACCGTGGCCGTGTGACCGGGCGCAGCAGCTGGAGAATCAGAAACATCAGCGGCCATAGCACGGTGGTGCTGATCACCGGCAGCCAGCGCGCCAAAGGGGCGGCTGCGTGCAGGGTGGCCCCATCGGCCCAGAACAGGATGAAGCTGTAGAGCAGCCAGATCGGCGCCTGGATCAGCGTCGTTTGCCACAGAGGTGACAGGTACAGAAATCCCCGCAGCTTGAGCGTCGCGTAGACCACCACCGTGAGCGCCACGACATGCGTGCCCAGGGCAGTGTTGAACATCACGTCAAGACACAGACCGGCCGCCGCAGATGGCAGCAGCAAGCCCACGCCGTTGCTGCGGTAGGCCCAGTAGCCGAGGATCAGGGCGACCCAGGATGGCCGCATCGCCGACAGCAGCGGCGGCAGCGCAATGGTCTGCAGCACCAGCGCCAGAATCAGTGCCGGTATCAGCATCAGGTATTGCGAACGGATGCTGGTGGTCATTGCTCGGGGGCCGTGGTCGCGGTGTTCGGCGTTGCAGGCGTCAGGGGCTTGGGCGGCCCGGCCTGTTCCGCGGTGGGCGCAGCCGCTTCCTTCGGCTCGACGCCGGCCCCCTCGGCAGCGGGCATGGCAGACTCGGTTTCGGTAATCCCGGGTTCGGATTGGACCGTCTCGCTCCACACCAGCAAAACCTGCCGGCCCTGGTTGATTCGTGCCGTCGGGTAGGCGATGGCTTCCATGAAGTGCTCGCCGGGCTGGTAGAGCAGCTCCGCGACCTCGCCAACCGGGTAGCCGGGCGGGAAGCGACCGCCCAGGGCCGAGGACACCAACAGATCGCCGACCTTGATGTCGGCATTGCCCGGCAGGAACGGCAGGGACAGGCCTTGGCCGTCACCGCGGCCCAGCGCCACCGTCTGCAGGCCGGTGCGATTGACCTCCACCGGGACACCGTGGTCGGGGTCGGTGATCAGCAGACCCACAGCCGTGTCCGGCAGCACGCGGACCACTTGGCCGAGCACGCCGTAAGCGTCGATGATCGCCTGACCGCGGTAGACGCCGTCGCCGGTTCCGCGGTTGAGCACGATCTGGTGGCGATACGGATCCTGGTTGGTGGCGAGGATTTCGGCGACCAGCACGCTGTCCTCGATCTGCTCGGACGACGACAGCAGTTCGCGCAGCCTCTGATTCTCGGCTTCCAGGGCCTGTACCTTGGAGGTGCGGGCGCGCAGCCGCAACAGGCTTTCGCTGAGGTGCTCGTTTTCCGCCATCAGCTCGCCGCGTGTCTGCGCGTAGTTGCCGATCGCCGAGACCGTACTCGGCAGGCGCGAAGTCCAGATGATGGGAGCGAGCAGTTGCGACATGACGTTGCGCGCCGGATCGAAGGTCTCGGTGCGATGGTCGACCGCCAGCAAAGCGAACGAAAGCAGCAGCAACAGGGCCGCCCGCAGGCCGAGCCCCGAGCCCCGCTGAAACAGTGGTTTCCGTGTATTGCCGCTGAGAGTGTTCAAATCGTGGCCGACAGGCTGTCGCGCAGCAAAAAACTTCCCCGTATCAAAGGGCTAGCTTAAGGGGGATTGCGGCGCGGGCCTAGTCCGGAAATCGGCTCACTCCGAGGACAGGAACTCCCCGTGGGAGTCGAGCATGTCGAGCAGCATGCCGCCGCCACGCGCCACGCAGGTCAGCGGGTCGTCGGCGACGATCACCGGCAGGCCGGTTTCCTCGGACAGCAGCTTGTCGAGATCGCGCAGCAGGGCGCCACCGCCGGTGAGCACGATGCCGCGTTCGGCGATATCGGCGCCCAGTTCCGGCGGCGTGCGCTCCAGCGCCTTCTTCACGGCCGCGACGATGCCGGTCAGCGGCTCCTGCAGCGCATCGAGGATTTCATTGGAATTCATGGTGAAGGTGCGCGGCACGCCAGCGGCGGCGTGGCGGCCCACAACCTCGATTTCCTGGACTTCGTGGCCCGGGAAGGCGGTGCCGATCTTGATCTTGACGCGCTCCGCCGTGGGTTCGGCGATGTGCATGTTGTACTGTCGACGGACGTAATTCATGATCGCCTCGTCGAACTTGTCGCCGCCGATGCGCACCGATTCGGCGTAGACGATGCCGTTGAGCGAGATCACGCCGACTTCCGAGGTGCCGCCGCCGATGTCCAGCACCATCGAGCCGCGGGCCTCGCCGACGGGGATGCCGGCGCCCAGCGCTGCGGCGATCGGTTCCTCGATCACGTAGACCTTGCGTGCGCCGGCGTTTTCCACCGATTCGCGGATGGCGCGGCGTTCCACCTGGGTGGAACCGTAGGGCACGCAGACCACGACGCGCGTCATCGGCTTGAGCATGCGCGACTTCTGCACCTTGCGGATGAAGTGCTGCAGCATCTTCTCGGTGACGGTGAAGTCGGCGATCACCCCGTCGCGCAGCGGGCGCACCGTGGTGATGTTGCCCGGGGTGCGCCCCAGCATCTCCTTGGCGTCCTTGCCGACCGCTTCGACGCGCTTGCGCCCGCCCGCTTCCGTGCGGATGGCGACCACCGAAGGTTCATTGAGAATGATGCCTTCGTCACGGACGAAGACCAGGGTATTGGCGGTCCCGAGGTCAATGGAAAGATCGTTGACGAACAGGCGGCGGAAAGCGTCGAGCATCGGCGGTGCGGAGGGGCGTCCGGGTTGGAATTGTGCGTGATGGCGAGAGCAGTGCGCCGACGAACCGGGGGACACGGCGGCGCGCGCTGCTTGTAGCGCTCTGCATGTAGAATGGGCGCGCTGAGCATCATAATCGATTTTCCAAGCGATCAAACCGGTACCGAGGCCAAAAATTTTGGCATCGACAGTGGTATCGGCGGAAACCCTATGAGTCTGACACCCGAACAAATCCAGCAGGTTGCCCATCTTGCCCGCCTCGAACTGCGTCCGGAGCAGCTCGCGCCGTACGCTGGGCAGCTTTCCAGCATTCTTGAAATGGTGGACCAACTGCGCCAGGCCGAAACCGACGAGGTGTTGCCGATGGCGCACCCTCTGGACATGGTCCAGCGTCTGCGCGCGGACGCGGTGACCGCGTCCGATCAGCGTGAGCGTTTTCAGACACTGGCGCCGCAGGCCGAAGGTGGCCTGTATGTTGTTCCCAAGGTCATTGAATAAGGCCAAGCAAAGGCGCTGAGCGTCGAGGCTGCCTCCGAACGGACGCAGCCTCGCGCAGCGCCCCTGGCCGATCTCTTTCAAAAGAATATGCACAAACTCACAATCAAGCAGATGGCTGACGGCCTGCGCGCGAAGACGTTTTCGAGCCGCGAGCTGACCACCCACTTTCTCGGGCGTATCGAAGCGCACGACGCCAGGCTCAACAGCTTCATCACCGTGACGGCCGACCGGGCGCTGGCGGCCGCCGATGCGGCGGATGCGCGCCTGGCCGCTGGCGATGCCGGCCCTTTGACCGGCATCCCGCTCGCGCAGAAGGATATTTTCTGCACCGACGGGGTGCGCACCTCCTGCGCCTCGAAGATGCTGGACCGCTTCATCGCGCCGTATGACGCGACCGTCGTGCGCAAGCTGCATGTCGAGGGTGGGGCGGTGATGCTCGGCAAGTGCAACATGGACGAGTTTGCGATGGGCTCGTCCAATGAAACCTCCTGGTACGGCCCGGTGCACAATCCCTGGGATTTGGAGCGGGTGCCCGGCGGTAGTTCCGGCGGTTCTGTCGCTGCCGTTGCCGCGGGACTGGCGCCGGCCGCCACCGCCACCGATACCGGTGGCTCGATTCGCCAGCCGGCCGCGCTGACCGGTCTGACCGGCATCAAACCGACCTATGGACGTGTTTCGCGCTACGGCATGATCGCTTTCGCCTCCAGTCTCGATCAGGCTGGGGTCGTCGCCCATACGGCCGAAGATGCGGCCACGGTGCTGCACGCCATGGCCGGCTTCGACCCCTTGGATTCGACCAGTCTCGATCGTGAGGTGGACGACTACAGCGCGGGTCTGGGCGAGTCGATCAAGGGCTTGCGCATCGGCCTGCCCAGCGAGTATTTCGCCGAGGGCCTGGATCCGGCCGTGCGCAGCAGCATCGAAGTCGCGATCAAGCAGTTCGAAGCGCTTGGCGCGACGGTCAAGGAAATCTCCCTGCCGAACTCGCCACTGTCTGTGCCGACTTACTATGTGGTGGCGCCGGCCGAGGCCTCCAGCAACCTCGCGCGTTTCGATGGCGCCCGCTACGGTCATCGCGCCGAAGGCGTGAAGACGCTGGAAGAAATGTACAAGCGCAGTCGTGGTGAAGGCTTCGGTGCCGAAGTGCAACGTCGCATCATGATCGGAACCTATGTGCTCAGCCACGGTTACTACGATGCCTATTATCTGAAAGCACAGAAGGTGCGCCGACTGATCTACGACGATTTCCGGCGTGCCTTCGAAGACGTCGACGTGGTGTTGGGGCCGACCACGCCCGCGCCGGCCTTCAAGCTCGGCGACAAGAGCGAAGACCCCGTGGCGATGTATCTCAACGACATCTACACGATCGCGGCGAATCTGGCCGGCCTGCCGGCGATGTCGGTTCCTTGTGGTTTGGTCGACGGCCTGCCGGTCGGTATGCAGTTGATCGGCAACTTCTTCGAGGAAGGGCGTCTGCTGAATGTGGCGCACCAGTATCAGCAGGCCACCGAATGGCACCTGCAAAGCCCCGCGGGCTTTGCGTGAGGCGACAGGTCTTAGGCGTGAGGCGTTGTGATGGCGCCCTGCGCCTCTCGCCTAACCCCTCACGCCTTACATGAGCGAAGCGAATATGGAATGGGAAGCAGTCATCGGACTTGAGGTGCATTGCCAGCTCAGCACCAAGTCCAAGATATTTTCGGGTGCGGCCACGGCTTATGGCGCAGCGCCGAACACGCAGGCCGATGCCGTCACCCTGGGCCTGCCCGGCGTTCTGCCGGTCCTCAACGGCGAGGCCCTGCGCATGGCCGTGATGTTCGGTCTGGCGGTGGACGCCAAGATCGCCGAGCGCTGCGTGTTCGCGCGCAAGCACTACTTCTATCCGGATCTGCCCAAGGGCTACCAGATCACGCAGTTCGAACTGCCGATCGTCTACGACGGCAAGCTCGATGTGGAACTGGCCGAAGGCGTGATCAAGACCATCGGCATCACCCGTGCGCATATGGAGGAGGACGCCGGAAAGTCGATGCACGAGGGCTTCGTCGGGACCTCCGGCATCGATCTCAACCGCGCCGGCACACCGCTGATCGAAATCGTCTCCGAGCCGGATATCCGCTCGGCGGCCGAGGCCGTGGCCTATCTCAAGAAGCTGCATCAGCTGGTGGTCTACCTCGGCATCTGCGACGGCAACATGCAGGAAGGCTCGTTTCGCTGTGACGCCAACGTGTCCGTGCGGCCCAAGGGCACCGAGAAGTTCGGCACCCGTACCGAGACCAAGAACGTCAATTCCTTCCGTTACGTGGAACGCGCGATCGAGTACGAAATCGAGCGCCAGATCGAGGTGATCGAGGCCGGTGGGACGATCGTCCAGGAGACGCGGCTGTTCAATCCCGGCTCCGGCGAAACACGCTCGATGCGGACCAAGGAAGATGCCAACGACTACCGCTACTTCCCCGACCCCGACCTGCTGCCGGTGATCTGCACACGCGCCTGGATCGACGAGATCGGCCGCTCGCTGCCGGAACTGCCGGAAGCCAAGCGCGACCGTTTCATGGTCCAGTACGGCCTGTCCAAATATGACGCGACGGTGCTGACCGGCTCGCGTGCCTTGGCGGACTACTACGAGGATCTGGTGCGTCTGGTCGACGGCGACGCCAAGCTCTGCGCCAACTGGGTCATCACCGACCTGCTCGGCGCCTTGAACAAGGCCGGGCACGACATTCCAGATTCTCCGGTGTCTGCCGCCGCGATGGCGGGGTTGATCAAGCGCATCGCCGATGACACGATCTCCGGCAAGATCGCCAAGGACGTGTTCGAGGCGATGATGGCGGGTGAAGGTGAGGCCGATGCGATCATCGATGCCAAGGGACTGCGCCAGATCACGGACGAAGGCGCCATCGTCAAGATCATCGAGCAGGTCATGGCCGACAACCCCGGCCAGCTTGAACAGTACCGCGCTGGCAAGGACCGCTTGTTCGGCTTCTTCGTGGGCCAGACCATGAAGGCGACCGCCGGCAAGGCCAATCCGGCCGAGGTCAACCGCCTGCTCAAGCAATTGCTGGGACCGGCGGCTTAATGAGTGATAGGCGTGAGGCGAGAGGCTCGTAGCCCTTTCGCCTCACGTCTCAAGAGCAAGCCATGAACACACTGATTCCATTCGACTTCTCCCGCCAGGGCGCGCGTGGCGTGATCCTGCGCATCGACGAGGGTGTGGAAGCGATGTTCGGTGCGCGCGACTATTCGGCGGATGTCCGGCAATTGCTGGGCGAGGCGGCGGCTGCGGCGCCGATGTTGGCATCGCACCTCAAGTTCGAAGGCCGCATCAACCTGCAGTTTCAGGGCGGGGACCGGATTCAGCTGCTGGTGGCGCAGGTGGATCATCAGTTGCGCGTGCGTGCCATGGCCAAGGCTGGCCCCGAAATCGATGGCAGTTTCAAGGAACTGCTTCAGGGCGGGCTGCTTGCCTGGTTGCTGGAGCCTCGGCATGGCCAGCCTTATCAGGCCTACGTCGAGATCAGCGGCGACAGCCTCGCCGCCTCGCTGGAGGGCTACTTCGCACAGTCCGAGCAGCTCCCGACACGGCTGCGGCTGGCCTCGGGGGCGACCACTCTGGCCGGCCTGCTGTTGCAACGCGTGCCGGGCGCGGACGGCGACGATGCGGATGGCTATTGGCAACACCTCTGCGCCTTGTTCGGCACACTGAAGGCCGAGGAATTGCTTTCGACCGATTCCGATACCGTGCTCAGGCGTCTGTTCCATCAGGAGCCGCTGCGGCGTCACGAACCGCGTGAGGTCCAGCTGTCCTGTACCTGTTCGCGCGCCAGCATTTCGCAGATGCTGCTGTCTCTGGGCCGCGACGAGATCGAACCGATCTTCGAGGAGCGGGACCATGTCGAGGTCACCTGCGAGTTCTGCGGTCGGGAATACCGCTATGTACGCAGCGAAGTCCAGGAGCTGTTCGACGGCGCCGAGGCCCAGCGTGAGCCGAACCCGATTCAGCAGACGCATTAACGTGAATCACGCGCGACGTGATGCCGACTGACCTCGCCCGCTTGCGGGAGAGGGCGCGCGCGCGACTGCGAGCGGTGGATGAGGGGAACGGCCGTGCCGCAGCAGGTTCATTCTGCAGGGCGCAGCTCGCGGCATAGCCGTTAGTCGCGCACATTGCACTGGTCGCTTGAACTGATAAAAGCGTACCCGAGTGAGTTGAACCGTCAGCAGGGCCGGGTAGCCGCCCTGTCGGCGCGGCTGTTCCCCAATCACTGACTTCGGATCCGCCTGCCGTGCCGATCGGCCGCGAACCCCCATACATTCACGATTCCGTCTGACTTTGGTCGCAAAAAGGTCAGGTTTGAAGCGCCCCCCGTTTCTAAACTCGACGCAGCTGTTTTTACGCATTCTTCCTGCGCATCGAGTGGCAAGGACATTCTCGGGGGAATGAACCATGAGCAACAAACGATGGTCCGCCATGTTGGCGGCTGGATTGTTTTCTGTGCTGCTGGCCGCCTGCGGTGGCGGCGGTGATGGCGACAAGTCATCGATCACATTGCAGGGCTTCGTTGCCAACGCGCCCTCGCTGAACGGCGGTACGGCGACGGCTACGGCCAGAGACAAGTCGGCCGACTCCGCCATCGATAGCGACGGCAGCTAGACCGTCACGCTCGACGACCTTTTTTCGGATGGCTTCCATGCAACGACACATTCTCAGCCGCAATGGCCTGCTGGCCGTCGCCGTGCTACTCGCCGGCATTTGCGCACCCCGCGCCCACGCCGACTCATTCCACTATCGCAACCTGCTGATCGGCGATCGTGCCACCGGCTTCGGCGGCGCCTACGCCGCCTTGTCGGACGACGCGGCCGGCCTGTACTACAACCCGGCCGGTACCGTCTATTCGGAGGAGTTGGCATCGGCCACCGTCAACGTGCTGAGCATCTCCAATGTCGAATTCGAAGACTTCTTTCCGGACGGCGGTTCGCTGGAGGTGAGGTCTTCGGGCCTGGTTCCGAGCTACTTCGGCATCCTGCGCCATATCGGTACCGGCACCATCGGGTTTTCGATCACGGTCAGCGATTACTTGTCGGATCGGCAGTCGGATCGGGGCAGCTTCGACGTCGGCAGCGCCCACGTCGATCAGTTCCTGACCGGAGATGGTGACTATCGTCACTACAACATCGGCCCGAGTTTCGCGCAGGCGCTGAACCAGAACTGGTCCTGGGGTGCGTCCCTGTTCGGGACCTATCGCGATGAACGCGAAGCCCGCAGCATCGGTGGCGATGCCACCAAGCCGGGCGCCGAAGCCGGATCGACCGACCGACTGTACGTGCTGACCAGCTATCGCATCGAGGACACACAGATCGGCGTTCGTCCGCAGCTCGGCCTGCAATATCGCAACGGCGCGTTCAAGGCGGGCTGGACCGTGTCGCGGGACTTCGCGCTGACCCGCGACTACGACTATTTCTATCGTTCCGTGCGCAATCTCACCACGACCAATGCCGACCGCAGCGAAGCCCTGGTCGACTACCTCGATGCGTCCGCGGACTCCAAAAGTTCCGAAAAGCAGGCGCATCCCTGGCAATTCTCGCTCGGTTTGGCGATGGACCTGACGCCCTCGTGGACGGTGTCGGTGCAGGTCGACCAATACCTGTCGGTCGATGACGACATCGTGGCCGGTGCCGATGGAGCCTCGCCGCCGGTGACGCGCCAGTTCGATGCTGTAACCAACTGGTCAATCGGTAGCGAATGGCGTTTGAGCGATCGCGTGGGTCTGCGAATGGCGCTCTACACTGACAACGCCAATCTGGATGCCGAAGACGCTGGCGCGTTCGAGCGCCGTGAGTCCGTGGACTTGCTGGGTGGAGCCCTGTCCGCCTCTTACCGCGATGACACGCGGACCTACAAGCTTGGTTTCTACTTCAGTTCGGGAGACGGCCACGGCACGCTCGGTGACCTCGGAGAACTCAATTTCGGTGGTCAGTCGGTGGTGGACATCAATGCGACGAACTTCACGCTGATCTTCGGCGCCACACTTTAAAGGGGAAGGAAAATGGAAAGGGGAAGGAGAATGGGCGAATCCGGACGGATGTGGGGGCTCGGCGGCGTTGGCACGCTGCGCCGTGCGATCGCAGCTTCGGTGATATTGCTGCTGGTCGCCTGTGGCGGCGGAAGCGGCGATAGTGGTGACATGATGGACGATGGCGGTGATGGCGGTGATGGCGGTGATCGTGGCGATACGCTGACGCTGACTGGCTTTCTCGTCGATTCCGGCGTCCAGGGTGTCGCCTTCAGCAGCGCACCGTCGGGAATGTCCGGCCTGACCGGCACCGGCGGCGCCTTCACCTACCTTAGCGGCGACACGCTCGGCTTTTCAGTCGGCAACATCATGGTCGGCGCCCCGGTGCCAGGACGCTACAGGATTTCCCCAAAGACGATTGCCGACAGCACGGTTGCGGCCGGTGGGGTACCTACGGGCGTAAGCGCGGACGACATCGCCACCAATGTCGCGGTCTTCTTTCAGACTTTCGACGACGACGACAATCCCGACAATGGCATCGTCATCGGCAGCGACGTTACGGCGGCGGCTGGGGGCAAGTCCCTGGAGTTCGCGCAGCCCACCGACGAGTTCGTGCAGGACCCGGTATTGACGCAGCTTGCGCAGGACACGGGGCATGAAGTCGTCGACCCGGCGGCGGCCAGCGCGCACACCGAGCGATCGACACGCGAGCAACTTGCAGGATCATGGACAGTCGACGACTCGGCGGTCGGCGGCGGGCTTGATTCTGCGGTAATCAGTTTCTTCACTGACGGGACCTATCTGTTCGGAACCGACCATAATGATCCGGACTGTTCCGATGGTTTCGAGTACGGACGTTATGCAATCGATGCCGAAGCGGGAACGTTTCAGGCCGTCGGCGCCTACATCGATACCACGGGCGCGAACGGTGCTTGCGGCTTGTACGAACTACCCGAAGGGGGCGCGCTGTTCAACCTGGGCTTTGTCGATGCCGACACTCTGGAGCTGGTCGTTGCGAGCGATCCGGATTCCATCGTCGAACTCAAACGGGTGCCGGACAGCAGCGATATCGTCGGTAGCTGGCTACTCGACAGCCTGCCCGGTGACGGGGGGCCGGTCGTGGCCAGCTTCTTCGCCGATGGTGGGTATTTCCTCGTCGAGGTCGGCGAATCACCTTCTGGCGATTCGCGCGGCATCGAGGTCGGGACCTGGTCGATCGATTCGGATCACAACCTGACGGTGACCCAGACCGTGGACACCAATGGCGACGGGGGGCTTTCGGACCAGGACGGCACGGTCACGCTGCAGGTCGATGCGGCGGGGCAGTTGGAACTGTACGTCTCCACGGAAGGCACCTATCTGCTGGACCGTCTGCCCTTGCCCAAGGTGATCGATGTTTCGGACGTCGTCGGAGCCTGGTACGCGCCTGACCCTGCGGCGCCGAACGCCGATCCCGAGGCAGCAACGCTCACGATCGTCAATTTCCGGGCGGACGGCCAATATGTGTTCGGCAGTCAGGATGTCGATCCCGACTGTGACCGCGATTATCATGAACTCGATACCGGCGTTTACGACCCCAACTACGATCCTCCGGTCGACGGCGATCTCGACGCGGACGGCGTCGGTTCGGAGCTGGCCTCGTGGAACCTGGAATCGGGCCTGGCCCGCCTGTTCACCGCCGATGCGCGGGTCGATTCGGACGGTGCTTGCGGGCTCTACAGTCGTACCGCCTTGTTCCCGGGGGCGCCGGATACCGCTGCCTACCTGGAAGTGGTGGACGCCAATCGTTTGAATGCGATCTTCTACGAACTTCAGGATGGTGGCACCGGGGAAACGGAGTCCGGCGAATACGAACCGGAAGTCCGCCCGCGGCCGCTGCTGCGCATTCCGTCGGTGCAGAACTCGCTCGTCGGCAGCTGGACGCATTACGAGTCGCCGGGCCGACCCGACAGCATCAGCTTCTTCGCCGGCGGTTCGGCGTTCGTGATCGATACCGATGAAAATGGGGGTGTGGAACGCAGTACCTGGTCTCTGAACGAGGCGGGTAGCCAAGTCACGCTGGTGACCGACGGCAGCGACCCGTATTGCGTGGACACGATCGGCGCCAGTTCGGACTGCGACGGTCCGCCGACCGGCACCACCTACGATCTCGCGTTCTCGACGGATGGGCGCCAGGCCACGCTGACCGAGCCTGCGACGGCTGAGGTACTGACATTGGTCAAAGTGACTTCACCCTGACCTAGTGGCAAGCCTCATCAAAAAAGGCCGGGATTGCCCGGCCTTTTTTGATGTTCGGGAGAGGACACGCGGCAGAGCCCCTTGGGATGGCTGGCGTGCGCTCCGCGGCGCGGAGTAAAGCGTTCGTGCATGTACTGCGCGACGGAGTCATGACGGTGGTACAGGCTACGGCTTTTGAAGAGGCTTTCAGCCCCAGCTTTACTGGGAGGTCGGCGCCGGCAAAAGAAAAGGGCCACAAAAAGGGCCACAAAGTGGCCCTCAGCTGCGAAAACACGACCTTTATTCTGGGTGTCGACTGCTCACCCCCCGATGAGACAATCGTCACGGCTAGGAAGCCGGGGCCGTGTCGCCTAGATGGCAGGCCCGTGCAGAGTATGTGCACCGCCGTCGCCGGTCTGTCCGATTCACTGATGGATTTGTGAAGAATTCCTGACGGGTTCAATAAACCTGTGTAATATATGGAGAAATTGTTCTGTCAAACCACGGGCAGGCCTTGGTGATGATATGAGACTGGTGGTTCCGGACCGTATTCCGGACGCCGAAATCGCAACTCAGACGCCAGCGGCAGGGGAGTTGCGCTGGCAATTCTCGGTGTTCGAACTCAACGAAGCTACGCGCGAGCTGTTTCGCGATGGCGTACTGCTGCACCTGGAACCCAAACCGCTCAACCTGCTCATGTACCTGTTGCGCCGTCCCGGCGAACTGGTCACCAAGGACGAATTGATCGAGGTGGTCTGGTCGGGGCGGGTCGTCACCGACAATGTCGTCGCCCGTTGCGTGACCAAGCTGCGTGAGGTCTTCGGCGACGAAGGGCAGGCGCTGCTCAAGACCGTACACGGCTATGGCTACCGATTTACCGCGCGGGCGGTCCGGGTGTGCGACGACGCGCCGGAAGCCGCGCCGCTTCCCCAGTTCCGGCCCGGTGATTCGCCGCCAGGGCGGCCGGAATGGGTGCTCGTGGAGCATCTGGCGTCGGCCGGCGAAGTGTGGCTGGGCCGGCACCGTTCAAGCGGCGCTCAGAGCGTCTTCAAGTTCGCGACCGATGGGCGCGGGCTGACCAGCCTCAAGCGGGAAATTTCGATCTACCGGCTGATCAGAGGCGCATTGCAGGCACCTCTGCCGGTGGTCGACATTCTCGACTGGAATCTGGACGAAGCACCGAGTTTCATCGAGATCGAGCACCATCCGCTCGGCAGTCTCCGCGACTGGGTGGAGGGACGCGGTGGACTGGCGCTCCTGCCGTTGTCGGAGCGCTTGGCTTTGATTGCCGAAATTGCGGTCGAGGTTGCGGCGATTCACTCGATCGGTGTGCTGCACAAGGATCTCAAGCCGGCAAACGTGCTGGTGTCGGGTATTGGCCAGCAGCGGGCGAGGTTGCTGCTCCGTGATTTCGGCAGCGGCCGTGTCGACATCGAAAGGCTCGGGGCGCTGGAACTGAGCCGCCTCGGATTCTCGCAATCCCAGTTGGGCGAGCGCGAAACCTTGGGCACACTGCTGTATACCGCGCCCGAGGTGCTTTCCGGGCAATTGCCGACGGTCAAGGCCGATCTCTACGCCTTGGGGGTGATGCTGTTCCAGTTCGTGGTCGGTGACTTGCGACGGCCGCTGGCGCCCGGTTGGGAGCGGGACGTCAGTGATGAACTGCTGCGCGAGGACATCGCGCGCGCCGCGGACATTCAACCGGAACACCGCCTGGCCGATGCGGCCGAGCTTGCGCAGCGACTGCGTACATTGCAGGAACGGCGCGATCGCGTGGAAGCGCGCAGCCGCGAAGCGGCCGCGCGCCAACGTACGCTGGAGCAGGCAGAACGAGACCGGCTGGCTCTGGAGCGTACCCGCGCCCGTCGGGCCTGGATGTACGCTCTGGTGGCGACCCTCGTGTTGGGTATCGCCGTTTCATTCTGGCTTTATCTGAGGGAACGCGAGGCCGAGCGCCGCGCCAGTACGGCGGCCGGTACCGCCTATGCAATCAACGCCTTTCTCAACGACGACGTGCTTTCGGCGGCGGACCCGTACCTGTCCGGCGGCGGACGCAATGTCACGGTGAACTCGATACTGTCGCGTGCCGCCGGTCGCCTGGGAGCACTCAAGGATCGGCCCACCGTGCACGCGCAGCTGAGCCTGACGATCGGGCAGGCCTACGTCAATCTCGGCCTCACCGATGAGGCACGGGACGTTTACACCCAGGCGCTTGACAATGCACGTGGGCGTCTGTCGCCGCAGTCCGGAGAAATGCAATCACTGTTCCGGAGGCTTGCCTGGCTGGCTCTGGAAGATGGTCGCTACCCGGAGGCTCATCGCCTGTTCGACGAGTTGTACGAGTCTGCGCAGGTGTTGCCGGATCCCTGGCGCCCGGAGGCTCTGCTGCGTGCTCGTTATGGACTGGCGCGGCTGGACTACGATACCGGAAACTTTGTCCGCGCAGTGCAGGACTACGATGCGATTCTGGCGGACCTGCGTGAGCAGGGCGTCGATAATCCGCGGTTTCAGCGAGAAGTCGAATGGGATCTGGCCCAGTCCCTGTACGAGACCCACGACTGGGCACGGGCCGATACGCTGACCCGCAATGTGGAAGCCTATTTCAGCGAAAGCCTCGGTGCCGAAAGTCCGGGCCTGTACTGGATTCGAGTGGGATACGGGCTCAGCCTGCTGGTGCGCGAGCGCTTCGGGGAGGCCGGCGAGCTGTTCGAGGCGGTACTGGCACAATCCACGCAGACCCTGGGTGAACGGCATCCGGTCAGCATGGCCTGCACTGAAGCGCTGGGGATGATTCGCCTGCGTCAGGGCGACGCCGCCGAGGCGCTGCCCTATTTTCAGACGGTTCTGGACTGGCGCATGCGTTATCGAGGACCGCAACATTACCTGACGCGCGAGGCGATGCTGCGCAAAGCCGAGGCCTTGTACGGATTGAACCGCTATTCCGAAGCGGAGGAACTGTTGACGCGCGCGCGCGAACTGTCGGTTGCGCAGCTCGGTGAGGAACACCCTGCGAGTCTCTCGATTTCAAGGGTGTTGGCGGAGACTCGAGCGGCTCTCGGCAATACGGTACAGGCGCAGGCGATGTTCGACCGCGTATTGGCGCTTGGACCACGACGCATGCCTGCCAATAACCTCCGTTTGGCGTGGACACATTTCGGTCTCGGTCGGCTCTATCGTGCGCAGGGGCGTGAAGTGCGCGCCGCCGTGCAATTCGAGCAGGCGTACCTCGCCTTCGAAGCGGCATTCGGGAGCCAGGATTCGAGAACGCTGGAAGCGCAGCGGCTGCTGCGCAATCCGAGCGCGGCCCCGAGTCCGCGTCTGTTCTGAGCGGGGCCGCCCGGCGCACAAAAGACCCGGTGGCTGGCTCGAACGGCGGCGTTTTCGAGCGCATTGATGTTGCGCCGCACAGAGATGAAATTCTAGGGGCTCATTTCATCGACAAGCAGCTTCCGCGAGTGCCGCCGCCGTCAATTCCGGCTATCGGTTAGAATCGGCGTCCTGTCGAGCCCGAATATCACTCATCAACTTGTATTGATCGGGGTCGGGCATTGGCGAGTCAATGATGAGAGCTGCTGAACGCTCGGGGGCGGTTTGGCGTGGGGAAGAAGCGGGATTCACTGGATGAACTGCCGGTCTCGGCGGGTCTTTGGCAATTTGGGGAGTTCGAGCTGGATCAACGGTCACGCGAGCTGCGTTGTGGCGGTGGAGCCCTGGAACTCGAGCCCAAGCCGTTCAACCTGCTGGTGCTGTTGTTGCAAAATGCCGGCGAACTGGTGACCAAGGAAGAGCTGTTCGATTCGCTGTGGCGCGGCAGCATCGTCACCGATTCCGTGCTGACACGCTGCGTGTCCAAGCTGCGACAGGCGCTCGGCGACAGTGCCGGCAAGCGCATCGTCACCGTTCATGGCTACGGTTATCGCCTGCAAGGCGAGGTGCGGCACCTGGACGATGAAGCGCCGCCGCCGCAGGACCTCGCCGCCGGCGTGCAGCCCGAGCCCGGAGATCCACTGCCGTACCGCAGCGGCTGGCGCTACGAAAAGCGCCTCGGCGGTCACGGTCACACTTGGCGGATCGTCTCAAACGACGGGAGCCAGCGGCGTGTGGTCAAGCAGGCGAGCAATGTCGCTGAAGCCCACAGCCTGTACCGTGAGCACAGCCTCTGCAGTGTGCTGTTTCGTGCGTATGGCGAAAGCGGACCGTTCGTGCGCGTGCTTGAGTTGATTTCGCACGAGACCTTGCCGGCCCTTGAGTTTGAATATCTGCCGGCCGGTTCGCTCGGCGACTGGTATCTGGATTGCGGCGGTGTCGACCGCGTGTCACTGGAGTGTCGGATCGATCTCGCCATTCAGATTGCGGAAGCCCTGAATGCCGTTCATCAGGCGGGCATTCTGCACAAGGATCTCAAGCCCTCCAATCTGCTGATCGAAATCGATTCGCAGGGAGCGCCGCGCGTGCGGCTCGCGGACTTCGGCGCCGGTCATTTGCTGCAGCGTTCACGCCTGATTGAACTGGGGCTGACCCGCGGATTGTTTCCGACCCTGGCGGACAGCGGTTCGGGCACGCCGTTCTACACAGCGCCGGAAGTGTTGGACCAGCAGACGCCGACGGTGCGCTCCGATATCTATTCACTCGGCGTACTCCTGTATCAACTGGTGACCGGCGATCTGCAGCGTGCCTTCACGCCGGGCTGGGAGCGCGATGTTCCCGACGAAATGCTGCGCTCCGACATTGCGGACTGCGCCGACCGCGACCCCGCGCGCCGGCTCGGTTCGGCCGATGAATTGGCGACCCGTCTACGGTTGCTGGCACAGCGTCGGCGTAACCACGAGGCGCAGCGCCAGGCCCAGGTCGAGGCGCAACTGGCGGGCGAAGCATTGAAATTCGCAATGGTGAGCCGCCGTTGGAGCTGGCGCCTGGCCCTGACTCTGACTGCCGCGCTGCTGGTATCGGCGGTGCTGGGCTGGAATGCTCGTCAGGAGCAGCGCCGTGCCGAAGTCCACGCAGCCACGTCCCGCGCGATCAACGGCTTTCTCAATGACGATCTGCTGGCGGCGGCCAACCCCTATCTCGGTGACGGCGGCCGCAATGTCACGGTCGCTTCGGTGCTCGATGCGGCGACGGATCGGCTACATGAACGTCTAGGCGCGCAGCCGGAGGTCATGGGCAACGTCGCCTTGTCGCTTGGTGGCGCCTACGAGAATCTGGGTTTGCAGGAGGAGGCGGAGCGTCTGTACGGCTCGGTCCTGGCGGAGCTGACGCCGCGTTTGGACGCGAGCGCATCCGTGATCCGCGACCTGAGGTTCAAGCTCGCCTATGTCGAGGTCGAGCTGGCCCGCCTCGATCTGGCCGCACTGCATTTCGAAGCCCTGCGTCGGCAAGCCGAAGCGGAGCACGGGCCCTGGGCCATGGATACGATCCGCGCGCGCTACGGGGCGGCCTGGGTCACGTTCGAGCAGGGGGATTACGTCGAGGCCGCACGTCGCTTCGAGCTGCTGGACGAAGGCACGCTCGCGGCGGGTTTCGGCGACACGCCGACCTATATCGACATCTGCTGGAACCGCGCCGAAGCGGAAATCGAATTGCACCATTGGGCGCTTGCCGAGCAACTGATGCGGTTTGTGGTCGCGCGCTACACGGACGATAACGGCGCCGATAGCGCCCGTGTGCTGTATCCCAGCATTACGCTCGGCTACATCCACCAGATGCGCGGCCGGTTCGATCTGGCCGAGGCGGAACTGCAATCGGTGTACGAGCGATCGGTGTCGCTGCTCGGCGAGCGGCATCCCGTGAGCTATTCGGCCCTGCATCATCTCGGCATCCTGCGTTTGCGCGAACATCGCTATCAGGAGGCCGAGCAGATGTTCCAGGCCGTGGTGGATGGGCGTACTCGTCTGTATGGCGAGCAGAGTTTCATGACGCGGTACTCGATGAATCGGCTCGCCCAGGCTTGGCTGGCGCTGGGGCGCAGCCACGAGGCCGAGGCGCTGTTCGAGCGCACCTGGCAGGCTTCGGTCGAACGCTTGGGCGAGGCGCATCCGAATTCGCTCGACATTTCGCGTGGCTACGCCGTCGCGCAGGCCGCCAATGGCAAGACCGAAGTCGCCGAGCAACGCCTGCGCCGCATACTGGAACTGGCGCCGCAGCACCTGCCGCCGAACAACAATCGTATCGGGACGACGCATCTGGCCTTGTCCGATCTGCTTCAGGCAACGGGGCGTCTCGATGAAGCACTGGCCGAGGCGCAGGCCGGCGAACGGGTGCTGCGAGGTGCCTTCGGTCCCGAGCAGGACGAAGTTCAAGCCGCACAGCGCATGGTCGCCCGCCTCAGCGCGCAGGCGAACGGCAGCGGGCTAGCCGCTACCGTCACCGATCCACCGGTTCAGAAGCTGAAGCGATAGCCGAGCGAGAAACTGATCACCGGGTAGATGTCGAACTCGCTAATGTCGCTTTCGAGAGACTGGCGCTCCTCTTCCAGATCGGCCTGGAACTGCTGCGCTTCGGCCGAACTGCCGTTGACATCGAAGCTCGTGCCGGAGCCCTGCTCCTGTGCCGAGCCGGATGCACCCATTCCGATCTTGGGCGAACCCTGAAACAGGGCGCCGAGCTCGAATCGGAAATACCAGTTGGAGGTTCCCTGAATCGGGTTGCCCCAGCCGAATCCGGCGTAGGGCGCCAGCGAGTCGAAGTCCAGCTTGCCGCGCAGCTTCAGCGGATCGTTCGGATCGGATGTGTAGGTGTTGTCACCGAGTTCATATTCCTCGTTGCCGGTGTTGTCGGAGGCCTTGATCTTCACCGTGTTGCCGTTGGACATCAGGCCGCCGCTGATGAAGAAGCTGCCCTTGAACGGATGGAAGTCCGCCAGCACGCCGATCGTGCTGAAATCCAGCTTGCCGTTGTATTCGATGTCATCTTCTTCGAAGTCCTTGTCGTAGGGCAGCACCGAAAACGGTACGCGGATGTTGAGGCGTTCGTTGACGCCGATCGTGCCTTCGATGCCGTAGCCCAGGGTTCCCAGCCGCGCCCCGGCGGCGGCGTCGAGCGCCGACGCCAGCGGCGCCACGCCGAGTAGTGCGGCGCCAGTGAGTCCCGCGGCGAACATGGCGAATTTCATCTTTACCCCCGAAAGTGCGGATTGGAGGGGCGATCTTGGTGCAGCGCAGCCCGCAGTACCTGAAGCTGCCGCGATGAAATTCCGACGAAATTCCGACCGTTGGCCGTGGATCCCTCATTCAAGCCCGGCGTTCGGTCGCATCACTGGTTCAATGTAAGCTGGAGCGCCGGTGTCAAAACGTTTACCGCTGGGGTTGGCTGGTGCTGGCGGCCCCCGGCCTGATGGCTTTCCTGCTGATCCGTTTTTCGGGCATGCCCTTGCTGGAGCAGCCCTGCCGAACGGACGGCGGATTCATGGCGTGCCGGTCCAGCACTGGTCCGGCGGCAGCCTGCTGCCCAACGATCGGAACCGCAGCCTGTGGCAGGGCTACGTGATCGAAACGGCCGCCGGCCCGGTCTACTTCGCCGGCGCTACCGGCTACGCTGATCACTTCGAGTGGGCGCATGAGCGCTTCGGCGACATGCGCCTGGCCTTGCTGCCGATCGGCGCCTACGAGCCGCGCTGGTTTCTGGCCTATCAACACATGAATCCCGCGGAGGCGGTACAGGCGCATCTGGAGCTTCGTGCGCAGACCAAGCCTGGCGATTCACTGGGGCACCTTCAAGCTGACCGCCGAAGGGCAGATGCAAGCACGGCAGGTTCTGATCGCGGCGCGTCGGGGACGAGGCCTGAGTGACGTAAGCTTCCAGGTGCCGGACTTCGGCGAAGCGATGGAAATTGGGCCGCTGAGGATGGAAACAGGAGGCTGAGGATGACACGAATGATCTTGCCGGCGGGCCTTGGAATCGGGCTGCTGCTGTGCTCACTGGGCGCGGCCGCCGAGGCGGGCGCGCACGTCGAACGCTTCTATGGCTACGCCTATGATCTGGACAGCGATCGCTACATCTACACCGAGGTGCACGAACAGCACTGGCAGGACGGGCGCGAACAGACCGCCACGATCCGCTATGTCGATCCCGAGGGCAGCACGCTCGGCAAGAAATCCCTGGACTACCGGCAGGACTACTTCGTGCCGGTCTACGAACTCAGCCTGCCGGACCTCGACTATGAGGAGGGGATACGCGCGGCGGGCGAGGACATCGAAATGTTCATGCGCGATGGCGACCGGCAAAAGCGGAAATCGATCGACAAGCCCGAGAGCGTGACCGCGGATTCCGGATTCCATCACTACCTGCGGGCCCACTTCGAAGAACTGATGGCAGGTGAGACCATCAAGTTCACCTTTGTGGCCGCCGGCAATCTCGGCGACTACAGCTTTCGCGCCAAGCGCATCGACGATACCGAATTCGAAGGCAAGCCCGCGGTCCGTTTCAAGGTCGAAGCCGCCTCGTTGCTGCGTCTGGTCGCGCCGAAACTGAACCTCAGCTACGACCCGGACAGCCAGCGCCTGCTCGAATACCGCGGGCCGTCCAACATCCAGAATCCCGAGACCGGCAAAGTCTACGACGCACGCGTCGCGTTCTATTCGACGGCACCGTCCGGTGTCGCCAAACTGCCGCCATTGGATACCGAACAATAGAGTCCCGCCATGCTCAGACACTGGCTTGTCGCCGTGCTGCTTTCCGTTCGGCGGCGGAACCTGCCTGCGGCGTCAATCGGCTGCGTAATGCCAGTTCCCACGCGGACTCCCTCCGGGCCGACGTCTGTTCGCTGTTCCTGGCGTCCTGGCGTCTTTGCGCGAAACCCAAAGATTGGGGGACTTGATCGCCCATCTTGCGGACACCCGCTCGACACCCAATAATCGCGCGCCGGAATTTTCCGGTGTGCGAAATGTGAGGGCCGCGAACCATGGCCCAAGCCAACCCCTGTCTGTCCTGTGGCGCCTGCTGCGCCCATTTCCGCGCCTCGTTCTATTGGGCTGAAGCCGACGATGCCACGCCCGATGGCGTGCCGGTCGAGCTGACCGAACAGTTGACGCCGCTGTTGCGGGTGATGAAGGGCAGCAATCAGCCCGCACCGCGTTGCTGCGCGCTGCTCGGCGACATCGGGCAGTCGGTTCGCTGTACCATCCACCCGCGCCGCTCGTCGGTCTGTCGCGAGTTCGTTCCGTCCTGGGAAGACGGCCTGCACAATCCGCGCTGCGATTCGGCACGTGCCCGTTGGAATCTGCTGCCACTGAGGCCCGAGGACTGGATCGATCCGACCCCCACGATTCCGGGTGAGCCCGGCGTGATCGTGGCTGCCTGAGCACAGGGTCTGCCGATTCCGGCCAGGCCGCGCCGCGCGAGTTCCGAACCGATAAGAAATTGAGGCATGACCACAGCCGCAGAAACCACCGCCAGACTGCTGATCACCTGCCCGGATCGTCCCGGCATCGTGTCGGCCGTGACCACGTTCCTGTTCCGTCACGGCGCCAACATCACCGAACTGGATCAGCACTCCACCGACCCCAGTGGCGGCCGCTTCTTCATGCGCCTGGAGTTCCAGACGCCGGGCCTGGATCTGGCGGACAAGGCGCTGGAGCAGGCCTTCGCCGAGGACGTGGCGCGCCGCTTCGACATGGAGTGGCATATCTCGCACGCCGCACGCCGGCCGCGCATGGCGGTGCTGGTGTCGCGCCACGATCATGCGCTGCTGGAACTGCTGTGGCGCTGGAACACCGGCGAGCTGGGCGTGGATCTGGCCGTGGTGATTTCGAACCATCCGGACCTGCGCGACGAGGTGGAGCGCTTCGGCGTGCGTTTCGAGCAGGTCCGGTTCACGGCGGACACCCAAGCCGAGGCCGAGGCCGGCATGCAGGCGATCCTTCAGGATGCGGCCGACTTCGTGGTGCTGGCGCGCTTCATGCGGATACTGTCGCCCGGTTTCGTGGCGCAGTGGCCGGCCCGCATCATCAATATCCACCACTCGTTTCTGCCGGCCTTCGTCGGCGCCGATCCGTACCGCCAGGCCTATGAGCGCGGCGTGAAGCTGATCGGCGCGACGGCGCACTATGTCACCGCCGATCTCGATCAGGGGCCGATCATCGAGCAGGACACCGCGCGCGTGTCGCACCGCTTCGAGACCGTGGACCTGAAGCAGCTCGGCCGCGATCTGGAAAGGCAGGTGCTCGCGCGCGCGGTGCGCTGGCACGTCGAGGACCGCATCATCGTCGACGGCAACAAGACCGTGGTGTTTGCCTGAGCTTCGGTCGGGTGCCGCTCAGGCTTCCCAACTGAGTTTGTTGCGGGTCTGTGATTCAGCTTCCAGCAGCTCGCCGTAGCGCTTTTCGACCTGGGCGCGGCGCACCTTGAAGGTCGGTGTCGCGAGCCCGTTGTCGACCGACCAGCTGTCCTTGACCACCACCATCTTGGCGATCGCCTCGTGCGGTTCCAGCGTCGCGTTCACGGCTTCCATGTCGCTGATCAGCCCGGCCTCGACTTCTTCGCGCGGCTTGTTGCGAGCGTCCTCGTTGAGTGAAACCAGCATGATCGGCTGTTTGAGATTGTTGCCCACGAAGCACACCTGGTCGATGTCGTGGTTGCGTGCCAGCTCTCCTTCGATCGGCACCGGCGCCACGTACTTGCCCTTGGCGGTCTTGAAGATTTCCTTGACGCGGCCGGTGATGTAGAGGTAGCCGTCCGCGTCGACACGCCCGATGTCGCCGGTCTTGAGCCAGCCATCGTCGGTGAAGGTTTCGCGGGTCTTCTCGGGCTCCTTGTAGTAACCCTGCATCACCGCGCCATGGCGGAACAGGACCTCTCCGTCGTCCGCAATCTTCATGTGCGCGCCGGGCATGGTCTTGCCGACCGAGCCGATGCGGTTCATGCCGGGCCGGTTGGTGGTGGCATAGATCGCGTTCTCGGTCATGCCGTAGCCCTGGAACACCGTCAGCCCGATCTTGTCGAACCATTCGAGCAGCGGGATTGGCATCGGCGCGGCACCGACGATGCACAGATGCGCCTTGTCCAGACCGAGCCCCTTGAGCAGCTTGCGCTTGACGATGCCCGACAGGATCGGGATGCGCATCAGCCTGTCGATCTTGTGCTGCGGCAGCAGCCGCAACACGCCGGACTGAATGCGGTTGTAGACCAGGGGCACGCCGAAGAATCGCGTCGGTCTCGCGTATTGCAGCGCGGCCTGCAGTTTGTCCACGCTTTCGATGAAGTAGACCTGCGCGCCGAGCACCATGGAAGTCAGTTCGACGGCGCCGCGTTCGAACGCATGCGCCAACGGCAGATAGCACAGCAGGCGCTCGCGCCCCCGGGGTGGCATGGCTTCGATCAGACCGTCCGCGGCGAACATCATGTTGCCGTAGCTGACCATCACCCCTTTCGGATGGCCGGTGGTGCCGGAGGTGTAGATCAGCGTCATCAGCTGATCGGGTTTGGGTTGCGGCATTTCGGTGAGTGGCGCGTGTTCCTGCACCAGCACACTCCATTTGAGCGCCTGTTCCGGAACGCCGGGATAGGGCATCTGCACGATGCGAATCCCTGGCGGAACGGCCTTCAGGAAGCTGTCGATGTCGGGCATCGGGCCCAGGAACAAAACCTGCGTTTCGCTGTGCTCGAGGATGTAGCTGACATGCTCCGGCGCTTGGTTGGGGTACAGGCCAACCGTGACGCAATCGGCCATGGTGATCGCCGCATCCGCCATGTACCAGTGCGCCGTGTTCATGCCGGAGATCGCGACACGGGCGCCCGGCGCCAGATCCAGTGCCTTGAGGGCGGTGGCCATGCGCTGCGCCTGGTCGGCGACTTCGCTCCAGGTATAGCTACGCCATTGTCCGTTGACCGGCTGATGCAGGTACGGTTCGTTGGGACGTTCCTTGACCCATTGCATCAGCAGATCAATCGGGCTGTGGATGCTCATAAAAGCCTGTTTCTCCACCATCGTTTTTCGAGATGACCGGCATCTTAACCAAAAGTGGCTGACTGCGAGCCTACCGTGGTACGAACTGTCGCAGTGTGCGTCGCTTGCGGGCTGCGCTGGCGTGAATCCTGCTTTTTCACTGCATTAAATTTCACCATGGCGCAGCGAGGTTCTGGGCGCAAAGCAATTCGGCGCGTGGTGGATGGGGATTCGGGGGCGGTCAAATGGATTCGAAAGTCATCGGGAGTGGTGTGCTCGCGGCAGGCGCCAGTGTGGAAGGCTGCGTGATCGAACGCGTGGTCGGCGCACCCAGCAAGTACGGCATCAACTATCTGGCCTACGACAGCGCCGAAGGGCTTGTCGTCCTGCGTGAGTTTCTGCCCTTGGGTGTGGCGCAGCGCATCGATGGCCAGGTGCTGCCGCGCGGGGAGCAGGGGGAAGGGGTGTTTCGCTGGGCCTTGCGCACCTTCATCGGAGACATGGAGGCGCTGATACGGATACGCCATCCCAATGTCGTGGCTGTTCGTCGCTGCTTCGAATCGGCTGGCACCGCCTACGCCGTGATCGAATACATCGAAGGAGAAGCCCTGACTGCGCGTCTGCAAGGTGGTGGTTTCGATGCTGCCGAGCTGGGGCATTTGATCGAACCGCTGATGGACGGCTTACGTGTGGCACATGCCAACGGCCTGGTGCATTACGACATCGAGCCCGGCAACGTGATGCTGCGCCGTGACGGCGGGCCGGTGCTCGTGGACTTCGGTGCTGCGCGCAATGTCGTCCGGCTTCGCCACGGCGCACTGGGAACGAGCGCGGCCAGCGGATACGCGCCGATCGAAGAGTACAGCGTGACCGGACGGCGCGGCCCCTGGACTGACGTCTACGGTCTCGGCGCCATCGCCTATCGGGCGATGACCGGGCAGCGTCCGCCATCCAGCGCGGAGCGTCAGGCCGGTTCGGTGCTGCTGTCCTGCGAGACGACCGCGTCCGAAGCGTTCCCGTTGGCCTTGCGGCAGGCCGTCGACTGGGCCCTGGCGCTGGAGCCGGCGCAGCGTCCGCAGACGGTCGAACAATGGCAGGCGGCGTGGCGTGGCGAGGCGGCGATTCCGGACTTCGAACTGCAGCCGGCGCCGCAATCCTCGGCACGGGCGGCATCGCCGGTGGTGCCGGAACCGGTGGTGCCGCCGCCGATCGCGCCGCCGACGATAGTCCCGTCCCGCCGTCCGCGTCGTCCCTGGCTGCTGCCCGTTGTGGTGTTGGCGCTGATGTCGGTGCTGGCAATGGGCTGGACGCTGCGCCCGTCCAGCCGCGAATACAAACGGGGCGCGGATGCCGTCGTGGTGGCGGCCGAGCCCGCCGTCCCGAAGGTTCAATCGAGCGATGCTGCGCCGGAATCCAGCACTTCACCACCAAGAGCACTCGTGGCGCCAAAAGCCAGGCTGGTGTTGCAGGGTTCGGCGCTGGATCGTATCGCGACTCAGGCTCTGGATGAGGTGCAACAGCAGCGCGAGGCCGAGCAGCAGGCCTTGATCGATCAGCAACGCGAGGCCGAGGAAAGCGCACGACGTGAGGCGCAAGCCAGGGCGCGGCAGGCGGAGATCGAAGAGGAGGCGGAACGGCTGCGTAAGGCGCGGGAAAATGCGCTTGCGCCGGAACGCCAACGCCAGGCCCAAATCCAGGAGCAGGCTCAGGAGGCCGCGACTTCGCCGGAGCCGGTCGCTGTGCGCGAAGCCGAGGCGCAACGCCAGGCCGAGATCGCGAATCGGGAGCGACAGGAACGCGAAGCGGCATTGGCCGCGCGGCAGGCTCGTATCGCGCGTGAGAAAGCCCAATGCGCCGTTCACATTACCGATGTGTTCAACAATGCCGACTTTCTGTACGAGGATTTGGCCGCGATGGACGATGTCCAGACTTTGCCGAATGGTCGCCTGCGGACGCCGCCAATCGACACCGACGATGGACGCAAAGCCATTGTGGAGATCGATCGGGGAGGCTGCGCGCGAGTGCGTCCAGCGCGTTGAATCGTGTTCCGGTGTTCAGGATTGTGGCTGTCCGAGCCTTGGCGCTGGCGCCAGTGAGGGGCGCCAGGCGTCGTCGAGGCGCACCGGGTAGTGAAAGGCGGGCTTGCCGCCGACATCGTCGACCAGGCCGCATGCACGCACTCGCGGGTCGCGCAGCGATTCCTCGAGTTCCAGTACCGCAGCCGCTTCACGTCCGGGCCGGCCCGCGCCAGCACGCCCGACCGGAACGATTCGATCACGACATCGGCGTGCATGGTTCTTTCGAGGGAGTCCCTCGATGTGCCCGGCGCGGTGCGGGTCCAGCGTCAGCGATCGTTTGCCGCAGTTCACCAGTTCGAACAACTCGGCGGACAGCCGCGCAGGCTGTCGCCGCCATTCGGGCCTTCGATCTTCGTGACCTCGGTGCCGAGCTGCGCCAGATAAAGGGTGCAGAATGGGCCAGGCAACAGGCGCCTCAGATCGAGCACGCGCACGCCATCCAGAAGTGGGTTGCTCATCGGGAATTCCGGTGTCGGTGGTGCGGTATTGAAGCTTGCGTAGCCGCCAAAGGAAATTACCCGCCGGGGCGGGTAATTGGTGAAACCTCGGATGTGATCCGGCTCCGCTCAGACGCCAGCGGTCCGTTTCAGGGGAGGCGGCTCCTCGGCCAGCTGATGACCCTGTTCGTCGAGCTTGATGAAATACTGCTCCGGCGTGAATTCGTCGACTTCGATGGCGTCGAGCCGTGCGTCGAGCGCAAACTTGAGGTGGCTGACTTCGCCGGCATCGATGATCCCGGCCTTGGCCGCTTCCTCCGCCAGATCGGCCGGTAGCGGACCGCGTGGGAGCTTCTCGGCCTTCTGTGCCTTGATGATCTTCTCTGCGGCAACATGGGCGCGGCTGACCAGGCGGAAGGCTTTGATGAGCCGCCCGACCCCGACGGTTTCATCGTCCGACAGGAACACGCCCTTGGCGAGCCGCTGGTACTGGTCGTTGTAGGTCTGGATCGTCAGTGCGGCGGCGTGGGACCGCGCATCGGACGGGTGCCTGCCCATCGGATTGATGCGTGCCCACGGCAGCAGAAACACCCGCATCAGCGTACCGATGAGGCCGTCGAAGTTTTCAAAGATGCCCTCGTAGGCGCTTTGGATCTGCGCCAGCGCGAACTCGCAGCCGTACTGGACCAGGGGCAGATCTTCCTCGCGCCGGCCCTCGGCCTCGTAGCGGCGTAGCGCGGCAATGCCGAGCAGCGAGTAGGCGATGACGTCGGCGAACCGGCCTGACAGCTTGCCGCGCGCCTTGAGCTTGGCGCCCAGGGCGAACAGCGCGATATTGGCCAGCATCGAGAAGCGCGCCGCACTCCAGGCGAAACGGCGGTAATAGCGCGCGGTCGGACCCGACACTGGCGATCCGGCCAGCCAGCCGCGGCTGATGCCATACAGCCCGGCGCGTCCGATACCGACGAAGAACGAAGCGATCCAGGCCAGCAGACTGTTGCGGAAGGCAGCACCGTCATCATTGTCCACCGCGTGCACGATCTTGAGCGCATACGGGTGACAGCGCGTGGCACCCTGGCCGAACACCAGCAGGGTGCGCGTCATGATGTTGGCGCCTTCCACGGTGATACCCACCGGCACGCTGGTATAGGCGCGACCGAGAATGTTGTTCGGCCCCTGAATGACGCCGGCGCCCGAGTACACATCCATGCCGTCACTGATCAGTTCGCGGGCGAGGTCGGTGGTGTAGGCCTTGAGCGCCGCGGCGGCGACCGGCGGGCTGGTGCCATTGTCGATGGCCGAGCAGGTGAACACGCGCGCGCCTTCGCACATGTAAGCGATGGCGGCGATCTTGCCGACCTTGTCCTCGACGCCTTCCATGCGGCCGATCGGCAGGTTGAACTGCTGGCGCACCATCGAGTAGGCACCGGTGACGGCGGAAGTGGCGATCATGCCGCCGACCGCGCCGGCCGGCAGCGAAATCGCACGGCCGCCGGCGAGCTGGGTCATCAACATGCCCCAGCCCTGGCCGATCTTCTCGCGTCCGCCGATGATGTTGTCGATCGGGATGACCACGTCCTTGCCGACCAGTGGGCCGTTGTAGAAGGTCTCGCCGATCGGCAGATGGTGGTTGCCGCTTTCGAAGCCCGGCGTGTCCTTGTGGATCAACACGGTATTGATCCCGCAGTCCTCGTTTCCACCGAGCAAACCTTCTGGGTCGCGCAGGCGGCAGGCCAGGGTCACCAGCGTGGCGATCGGCGCCAGCGTGATGTAGCGCTTGCGGAAGTTCAGGCGAATCTTGATGTCGCCATCCGCATCCTTGAACAGGATGCCTTCGGCTTTGATCGAGGCGGCATCGGAGCCGGCGGTGGGCTCGGTCAGCCCGAAGCAGGGCACGTATTCGCCCGTCGCCAGGCGCGGCAGATAATGCTCCTTCTGTTCCTGGCTGCCGTAGTGCTTGATCAGCTCGGCGGCGCCGAGCGAGTTCGGAATCACCACCATGGTGCCGACCGGCTGCGAGGCGGTCTGCAGCTTGAGCAACACCGAGGAGATGCCCTGGGTGGAGAAATCGAGCCCGCCGTACTGCTTGGGAATCAGCAGGCTCATGAAGCCCTTGGACTTGATGAAGTCCATGACTTCGTCGGGCACCTTGCGAGTCTTCGCGATCTCGTAGAAGTCACACATCCGCAGCAGCTCGTTGCAGGGGCCGTCGACGAACGCCTGCTCCTCGGGCGGCAACGTGGCGTAGGGCTGCTTCAGAATGTCCTTGAAATCCAGCTTGCCGGAGAACAACTGGCCGTCGATCCAGACGTCACCCGCTTCCAGCGCCATCTTTTCGGTTTCGGAAATGCGCGGCAGGATCTTGGCCGCCTTCATCCAGTGCATCAGAGCTTTGAACATGGGAACCTCGTGACATTGGGCGATCGCCGCAGACTCGCGGCCGGACCTTGCGGCCTGACGACGGAATCAGCCGGTCCGGCGCGGCGCTGGCGTGATTCGGGGCTCAGCCCCGGAATAACAGCGGGCGTTTGAAGATGCATCCTCAAGCTCCTTGGGTGTCGCCACCCGGTGGCGAGCCCGGCCCCTGAATCGTGCGTCGCTGATGGCCGCGTCTCGGATGCTGCATTGCATCAGACTATACGCTGCCATTGGCGACAGCCGCAATACGCTGCCGTATGTTAATAAAAGGTTCAGGAATCAGTCCCTTCCGAAGGAATACGCGATGAGCAGCAATGAGCCGATTGACATCCCACCGGAACTCGGGCGCTTGGACCCGCAGACCCGGCAGCGCATCGAACAGGCGGTGCTCGACATCTTTTCGGAACGCGAATTCCACCGCGTGGGCCTGATCGAGATCGCGCGCGGCGCGAATGTGTCGTTGCAGACGATCTACAAGTACTACGGCAGCAAGGAAGCGCTGCTGTTCTCCAGTCTGGATACCTGGCTCGATCGGCTGACGCTGCGCATGCTCGACCATCTGCAGGGTATCGAGGACTACAAGGAGCGTTTGCGCAAGGTGTTCTGGGTGACCCTGGATTTCTTCGAGAAGAATCCCAAGGTCGTGCAGATCATCCTCAGTTCGGTCTACATCAATACCTGGCAGCAGACCCGCAACTATCAGAATCCGGAACTGTTCGGCGCCTTCATGAAGGTCTTGGCCGAGGGCCGCGCCAAGGGCGTGCTCACCGACGCCGTCGACGAGAAGATCCTGCTCGACTACATGCTCGGTGTGCTGGTCCGTCTGGTACAGATGTACGTGCAGCGCGGCATGTGCGAGCCGCTGACGCCGCAGGCGAACGTGCTGTTCGAAATGGTGTGGCGCGCGATCAGCAAGCCGGCGTAGTGCTAGTAGTCCACCCACTTGACAATTGCGGGTATTGCCAAGAACGATTTTCTCCCTCTCCCTCCGGGAGAAGGGGGCACCCATCGATTCGGCTCACACCTCATATCCGTAGTCTTCTCAATGGGAGGACTACTACCCCCGAATTTTTCATAAAGCGGGTGAATATCGTTTATCCATTTGATATAACTTGAATTATTCAAATAACGCTTCGGACGAAGCATGGACGAGACCGCCAGTGAATCAGTCCCGGACCCAGCTGCGTTTTCCCTCCATCGCCGGCTTTACGGTGCGCGCCGCTTCGCTCAGGCCGAGCCAGCCGCGACGCGTCTGTACGAGGATGTCGACTACCAGGCCGACTTCTGGTCGCGCGCGTGGCGAGTGGTGTTCAAGGCCGAGGTCACGAGCCTGGGCGATAACCCGCGCTTCGTCGTGACCTTGATCACCGGTCCGGCACCGGAGTGCTGTACCGGGATTTGTATTGCGCGCGGGGTCAGGACGAGAACTTCATCAAGGCGATCAAAAACGACCTCGGCAGCGATCACACGTCCGACCACGGGTTCCTCGCCTGCGCGCAAGCCGGGGAAACAGCACTCGGCGCGTGCTCGAAGCACCCAAGACCCGCGATCATGACCGTCGGCAGCACTTCGTTGGATCGGACTGGCGCAGAAATCGGCTCGGTCGAGCGCCGGTCAGCTGGCGGAGGGTGCCGAGCGGGGCGGTTTATGAAACATCCGGGCTCGGCGACGGAGAGCGCCTTGCGCTTCTCGATCCTGGCGATCACCTCCAAGAGGTCGGGACGCTTGATTTCATAGACCGACCGCTTGCCCAAGGCCGGTAGCACATCCTTGTCGAAGTTGCGCGGAAGTATCGAGAGGGTCGTCTGCCGGCCTTCCTTGAGGCTGAGCCCGCGATGCTTGAGCCACTTGCGATACACCGCATCGAAGGTGTTTTTCGTCGGCGAGCCGGACATCGGTGCGCTTCTGCTTGCGGTGAACGCGAGGATTGATGCCTTTGGCCAGCAGGGCGCGCTTCATCGCGCAGGCTGCGGGCCTCGCGAAGCGTCACCTCCGGGTAGGTGCCGAGCGACATCCGCTTCTGCTTGCCAGCCCAGTAGTAGCGGAAGTGCCAAGTCCTGCACCCCGCAGCCGTGACGACCAGGGCGAGGCCATCCAAGTCAGGGAGGGTGTATGCCTTGCCAGTTGCCTTGGCCTGTCGAACGGCCAGGTCTGAGAGAGCCATGCTCTTGCTCCTGAACCTGAGTCAGGAACCAGATGCTGGTCACGTCGACCTCGCTCCTCCATCAACAATCCGGAATCAGCCGCGCCCGCAAAAATGGACTTGTTTGTGGACTTGAAAGTTCCGGCTGTAGGTGGATCGCAGTGGACCTCGGCAGAACATCAAAGAGATGAAAAGTCTTTGTGTATAAACGACTTCCAGACCCTCTTGGACTTCTACAGAAGTCCGCAGATTGATGCGGTGGAGCGGGTGAAGGGAATCGAACCCTCGTCACATGCTTGGGAAGCACGAGCTCTACCATTGAGCTACACCCGCACCGAGGAAAAACCCATCGGAGAGACGCACGAATTCCCTGTGGGGAATGAATACGTTCCCTTTGGGGAGTGGGGCAACAGGCTTATCTAGTGTCCACCCATAAACTCTAACATTTTGATATGACTGTCGTTTTCCGACAATCGGCGATAAGAAACCCCCGTTAAGCTGGTAAAATCATAGTCGTTAACACATTGATTTTCCAACAAAAACTGGGTGACTGATGCGCATGGAACGCAAGGTCCAGACCAGTATATTCGAACGCTGCGCCGAGCACGAGATTGGCCTGGAGTTGCAGGCCATGTCGACCTGGCTGGATGCCCATCCGGAGGTGCTGGCCCGGGTAGCCGCGGACCTGAAGTCGGGCGAGGCCCTGGGGGCGGGGCGCCGGGGCCTGAGCTGCGAATCAGCGTTGCGCTGTGCGATTCTCAAGCAGTACCGCCAGCTCACCTATGAGGATCTGGCGTTCTGCCTGCTGGATTCGATAAAGCCGCGCTGCAGAGCGTGATCAGTCAAATCTCGGATATGACCTGGGAGCGGATCAACCAGCACCTGTTGCGGCAAGCCTGCGCCGACCGGGTGGAGCGCAGCGACAGGCTGCGGATCGACAGCACTGTGACCGATGCGCCGATTCGCGCGCCCAGCGACCGCAGGTGCACGTCTTCTACGATTCGCATGTTCCGTGGATGAACATTGCCGATGATCTTCCCAAAAAGGATGAGACCGCAGGCTGAACTCAGCCGTAATCAGCAGGCGCGGGTCGGATCATCGCGAAGATCAGGGCGCCAGGCGGATTGGCGCCTTGATGTACTTGAGGTTGGCGACGATCGAGAAGCTCATCATCACCAGCAGCGACCAGGCGCCCCACTTGCCGACATGTACCGTGGCCCAGGCGCCGAACTGGTTCGGGCATTGCCACACCCCGAACAGGGTTCCGAAATTTTCGGCCAGCCACAGAAAGAAGCCGATCAGGACCAGTGCCAGGACCCACGGCATGCGTCGCTCGCGTCGCAGTGGGCGGAACACCACGGTGCAGCGCGCGTAGAGACCCAGCGCCAGGGCGGCCAGCGCAACGCGCAGGTCCGGAATGAAATGGTGCGAAAAGAAGTTGATGTAGATCGTCACCGACACCCGCCCAGCTCATCCAGTACGGCGGATGATGCTCGACACGTAAGATTCAGCAGCCGCCACGCCTGGATCATGTAGCTGCCCACGGCGGCGTACATGAAGCCCGAGAACAGCGGGACGCCCATCAGCTTGGTGTAGGCAAACTCGGGGTAGCGCCACGAGCCGATCGCCTCCGATATCTTGAACGCCTCCAGCGCAAAGCCTAGGGAGTGGAATACCAGAATCGTCTTGAACTCGTCCCAGGTTTCGATCTTGTACCGCAGCAACCAAGCCTGGCTGAGCACGGCGATCAACAGCAGCAGGTCGTAGCGTGGCAGTCCGGCGATTCCGTTGCGAGGCATCAGCAGAATGGCGGCGAAGATGATGCCCGCAAACAGGCAGGCGCGCGCTTCCTTCAGGCCGAACCAGAGCAGTTCCAGGAGTCTCAGTCGCCAGCCCGATTGCTCGGTGACGCCCGGGGGCTCCTGCAGCAGTCGGTCGAAGGCGGCGAGCATCAACTTACGGATCGGCGATCAGGTTCGCAGTGTGTCAGAAGCGGTATCAGCCCAGGGCGCGTGCGAGGGCTCATCCGGGCGTGAACCTTGCGTCCCGTCACGCCCCCAGGCGCACGGAGGCCCCAGCATGCATTCGACGGTCCATAGTCGAGCACCGATGCACGGTGCACGAACGCCCAGCCGCGCCGGAATGATGCTCTCGTCCGTTCTGTTGGCGCTGATGTTGCCGCCGGCGCTATCGGCGCAGGTGGATCGCGGCTATGAACGGGTCTACGAGGAACGCGATGGGCGACGCATTTACATGGATCGCTGCGCCGAATGCCACATGCCGGACGGTCGCGGACGCGGTGATGGCAGCAACGGCTTTCCGCCGCTGACCGGCATGTCCGAATGGTTCGCGCTGCCGGAGGGAAAGCTGTACGTCGCGCATGCGATCGTGTTCGGGCCGTATGGCGAGGTCATGGTGGGCGATCAGTTCTACTACGGAATGATGCCGCGCTTCGGCCCGCGCTTCGACGATCAGCAGATCGTGGCGGTGATCCGATTCATCGCCGAGGAACTCAACACGCCGGCACCCGGCTACGAGCCGATCGACATCGAGACGGTGAAGGCGGCACGCCGGCTGACCGACCGCATGGATGTGCTTGTCAACGAACGCTACGACCTGCCGCCGAGGTAGCGGACACATCGCAAACGCTCAGTCAGCGGCACGTTCGCGCGAACGTAGCAGCGTCCAGGAAAAGCCGATCACCGCGGTGTAGCCGTCGTCATCGCGAAACAGCGGACTGTCTTCGTTGGCGGCACCGCCATAGCGGTAATAGCGCAGGGCCACGAAACCTCGGACGTTCGGGCTCAGCGGCAGACTCAGGCGTGCGCCGAGCGAGGCGTCGAGCAGCCCGGAATCGGCCTGGTAGGCGGGGCGGTCGGCGGTCTCATACCGCGGTTCCACTTCGTAGAAATAGCGTTGCAGCAAGGTGCTCGAATATTCGAGCCCCAGTGAGACGCGCAGCGACAGCGGAGTATTCATCAGGCGCCGTTCCTGATACGCGAATTCGGGCGCGAACAGCGCTCCGCGCCAATCCGCGCCGGAGCTGTCCACCGAGATCACACCACGTATCGGCAGCTTGATGACGAACTGCGATTCGGCGCCAGGAGCCTCGAAGCTCATCTTCAGGTTGGGCCCCAGCTCCAGCAGGTAGTCGAGGTCCGGCATACCTTCGCGCGCTTCGGTGTCGCTGGAGTCGGTCGACAGTGCCCCGCCGCCACTCATCGACAGCTCGATGTTCGGTGTGAGTGCACGCCGCAGCCGCGAACCCTGCTCGTCGGAACGGAACACGCGGCCGTGATAGACGAAGTACGGTGCCGGCAGGGCCAACCGCTGATAGTGGTCCGACGCGGGGTAGTCAGGCGTGGTCAGCGCCACCCCGGCCACGCCGGCTTCCCACTTGGGGCGCTGCGGGTCGTCGGCCTGGATGTCCGGAATGCCCGAGGACTGTGCGTGCGCCGGCGCCGTCGAAAGCAACGCGACGATCAGGCAGGCGGCGGTGCGATTGAAGCTCATGAAGGAACTCGCAGAACTTGGATCAGGGTACACGCCGGGATCGCAGCGTGGGTGAATGGCGTCGAAGTGTAGGGCGTGTGCCCGCTGCTCCGCAGCTGATGTAGAGCTGCCGAAACGAAATCGCCCCGGCACGCTGAACGCACCGGGGCGACGGGACATCCAAAGCTGCCGGGAAATTACAGCTTCTGCTGCTCCGCGATCCAGCGGTCCACACGCGCTTCCAGCATTTCCAGCGGTAGGGCGCCGCCGCCCAGCACGGTGTCGTGGAAACCGCGAATGTCGAACTTGTCGCCGAGCGCCGCTTCGGCCTTGCGGCGCAGTTCCTGAATCTTGAGCATGCCGATCTTGTAGGCCGTGGCCTGTCCCGGAATCACCAGATAGCGCTGGATCTCGGAGCGTACGGCGGTTTCGGAAATCGAGGTGTTGGTGTTGAAGTAGTCGACGGCCTGTTGCTCGGTCCAGCCCTTGGCATGCAGGCCGGTGTCCACGACCAGGCGCACGGCACGCCAGATCTCACCGCTGAGCTGCCCGAATTCGGAATACGGATCGACGAAGGTGTTCGGCATCTCCTTGGCCAGCCACTCGGCATACAGGCCCCAGCCTTCCACATAGGCGGTGAAGCTGATCTGGGTGCGGAACTGCGGCAGCGTGGTCAGCTCCTGCGCGATCGAGATCTGCATGTGATGGCCGGGGATGCCTTCGTGATAGGCGATGTCCTCCAGCTCGGTCTTCGGCATGGCGTTCATGTCCGACAGGTGCGCGTAGTACACGCCAGGGCGCGAGCCGTCGGGGGTGCCCGGGAAGTAGTGCTGGGCGGCGCCGTCCTGTTCGCGGAAGGCTTCCACGCGCTTCACCACGAGGTCCGCCTTGGGTAGCGTGCCGAAGTAGTTCGGCAGTTCCTTCTTGATGTTCTCGATGGCGGCCGTGGCGGCGTCGAGATAGGCCTGACGGCCCTCGTCGGTATTCGGATATCGGAAGCGCGGATCGGTATCGAGGAACTTGAAGAAGGCTTCGAGATCGCCGTCGAAGCCCACGCGGTCCTTCAGCGCGATCATCTCACCGCGCAGACGCTTGACCTCGCTCAGGCCGATCTGGTGAATCTCCTCGGCCGTCAGCTCGGTGGTGGTGGTGCGCTTGAGCAGGTAGTTGTAATAGGCCTTGCCGTTGGTCTGCGTGGTGCCGATGCCGGCCGGATTGACCAGGGTCTTCGGCAGTTCGCTGTCGATCCAGGCGATCAGTTCTTCGTAAGCCGGCAGGAACGCTTCCATCAGCGCGGTCTTCGATTCGGCCTTGAGTTCGCTGGCACGCTCCGCGGAGATCACCTCGTTCTCGACCAGGGTGTCGATCTCGGACTGCATGTCGGCCCAGATCGAGGAATCCTCGCCTTCGCTAAACGGTGCGCCGCCGATCACCTTCTTCGACTGGTCGATCACGCCCTCGTAGGCGAAGCGCGGCGGCCGGATGCCGGCGTCCGCCGCGATCTTGGCCCGATCCAGCAACTGCTCAAGCGCGCGCGGCACCTCGCGAACACGGGCGATGTAGGCCTCCATGTCGGATTCGTCTTCGACCTTGTGGAAGTTGATCAGAAAGGTCGGCAGGAACGACTGCGCGCCGTTCATCTGCTCGAAGACGTAGCCGTTGTTGCGGAACGGCACGCCGGCCGCGGCGATCTCATATTGGTACTTCCACAGATCGTAGGACGTCTTGGCTTCCTCGCCCAGCTTCGCGTAATCGAAGCTGGATTCCATTTCTTCCACGCTCGCCTTGGTCCAGGCCAGCTGCTCGTCTTCGGCTTCGATCGAGAGGTCATCCAACTTGTCGTACTGGTCCTTGCGGCCGAGGAAGGTCAGCGACATCGGGCTGAACTGCAGCGATTCCTCGTACTTCTCGTCGAACCAGGCGTTGATGCGATCGGACTCGCTCATCGCCATTTCGGCGGTATCGGTTTCCGGGGCGTCCAGAGGCTGGGGCAGCGTCGCGCAGGCGCCCAGCAGCAGGGCGAACAGGCAGGCCGAGACGGCGGGGCGCAGGGCAGAGCGCATTGGGGTCTCCTGAGAATGGGATATCAGAGCCTGATGATCGACAACGCAGTTCGGTCGCAGGCCGGGTCGGGAATCGAGAATACAGGCCCGCTCGAATGGCGTCCTGAAATCCGCCAATCGACTCCTTCCGTCAGATGAACATCAGGGGATCCTGCCCGCACGTGGGGCCGGATTCCGGTGAGTTTGCGGCGGACGACGTATCGGGGTGGCGTGCATCCTGCCGCGTCTGAAGCGGCGAACCTGCTGGACGCTCGGTGAGCGATCAGTAGAATCGGGGAACGGAACGACTGTTCGGGGGCATCTTCCACTCGTCTTGGCAACCGGTCATATCCAGACCGCGTTGTGCGGCCCGACCCGTTCTGGATCATCGCAGTGCCATCTCGTTGTCTGGGGCAGGCAGACGGCGGGACAGCGGGTGTACGGTCAGGGCGATGCGATAGGTCGGGTCCGCCGGTGACACGCCCGCACCAATTTCAGACGTTTGAATACAAACGATATTCGGGGGCGTAATGATTGGAATTCGGAAAGCATTTCCTTTGTTTGGCTTGGCGCTTTCGGCGTGTGCGACGTATGCGCCGGACAGCCTGCCCGAGGACGCCGAGCTCATAGAGCAAGACCCATCCATCGTGTTCGTCAGCGTTTGGGCCAGCATGCTGAAAGACGATACGACCCTGACTGTTGTCTTGAACGACACCAAGGTCGCAGAACTGGAGGAGGAGCAGGTCGTTGCGTTCGAACTGATTCCCCACCAGAGCAACAGCTTCGTGTTCAAAAGCAGCAATGGCGAGTCCCTGAACCGGACGGTTTCGCCCGGCGAGCCCGGCAGCCACCTCTACTGGGATGTCTACAATCCGCCGCTTGGAAGCGAGGTTGCCGAGCTGAACTTGTCCAAGGTCCAGGCATCCGCCGTATTCGCGAAGTATCCGGAGGTGAAGCCGATCGTCGCGACGTCCGATATTTCTGCTTATCCGGATTCGCTCAAGACCGAGGCGAATGCCTGCCTGAGTGGCGACGAGGTCAGGCACTGCGAGCAAGTGCTCGCGAAGATTCCAGAACGCCTTCAGGCGCCAGCACTGACGTCCAAACTGTTGGCCATGCAGGAATCGCAGGCCCGGCGGAAGCAGGCGGTCGTAGCAATGGAAGCCTCGCTGCCGCCAGAGGTGCTGCGCGACAAATACATGGTGTCCTTGAGCACGTTTCTGAAGGAGCAGCGCTACCAGGAGGCGCTGGGAGTCTTCGCCAAGCTCGAAGGCCTGAACGTGGACAAGGATCCCTCGCTGGACTTCTTCTATGGCGAAGCCTTGCTCAGGACCGGCCAGCCGCAGGCTGCGATGAAACGGCTGTATCGCTACATCGGCGAGCAGGGCAGCGGCGCCCGTCACTATTCGACGGCGCTCGATCTGGTCAATCAGGCCGAATCCGAACTGTAAAACATGACCACTTCGAACGAACGGAGAGCGCCGCGCCGCGCTCGGCCCCGTTACTGGTTCGCAGCCTTGGTGGTCTCGCTTGCCACCACACCGCTGTTCGCGCAGGAACCGACGCTCGACGAGTTCGAAACCCAGCTGGATGGTGTAATCCGCAGCGCCTGCCATGGCTACATGGTGGACGCTCTGCCGGACATGCTTTCGGGTGCGCGCGACTGGCTCAACGAAAATTCACCGTTCTGTCAGACCGTGAGAACCCTGCCGGATGATGCGCCGCTGGCCGCCGTGGTCGAGGAATACCAGGTGCTGGACATGGACGCCGAAGCCGTCAGTGGCCTGCGTCGCTACGTCGGTCGCAATGACGACATTCATCTCCAGTGCCAGGACTGGATGTGCGAACACGTGCGCGTCCAGGTCCGTGAGGACGGTCATCCGATCAGTCTGGCGGACTATCAGAAAGTCGAGCGCTTCTGCGAGGAGCGCTACGAGTGCATCGAAAGCTGGTTCAAGACCTGGCCGCGAGCGCTGCCCACGAACACGGTGAGTCTGTCGCTGGATGCCCTGCTCGAAGCACAGGAGCCGCCGCTCAAGGACGCCGCGACGGCGCCCGCATCCGGCATGTCCCTGGACGCGCTGATGGGCCACTCCGAGGCGTCGCCGTCGTCAGCGCCGGTTGCAGCCGCGCTGCCCGCCAGCGGGCTGGACGTGGCCGCGAGCAAGGACGTCACGCTGGACAATGTCTTCGCCGCGCGCGACGAGATCGCCCTGAAGGCTGCGCTGGACGTCATGCAACGTCGATACATGGAGGCCGACAAAGCCTGTGCCTGTTCCCTGGAAGGGACGGGCTGCTACTCCCTGCCGAACCGGTCCCTGCTGGATTTCGCATCCGAGGTCGAAAGCGCGCGCAGTCGTCTTTGCGTGGACTGGTACAACGGGGAATTGCTGACGCCACCCGGCACGGCCCAGGCCGCACGGGCTCGCACACAGGCGCACGTCGGCACGCTGGCGGCACTGCGCCAGCAGGATGAACGAATCGAAGTCGCGATCGGCGACTGGGAGCGCGAACAGCAGCGAGTGCTCGCCCAGCAGCAGCGTGAGCAGGAGTCGCGGAGCAATGCCGGCTGGCTGGCGGGGGTGGCGGCCGTCGCCAGCGGTTCCGTGCTGGCGCAGCAGGGTTTGATCAGCCCGGAGCAGGCCGCCAACGCAGCCGTCAACGTTGCGCGCAACGTCGAGAGCGGCGAGGGCGTTGTGAGCGCACTGGGCCGCGGCATGCAGCAGCAATTCCAGTCGTCGATGCCGTCGAGCAGCGGCGGTAGTGGCGGTGGCAATGACACTGGCGTGTTCGGGTTCAGCTGCTACGACCCACGGGCCTTCATCTGCGTCGACTACACGATCAACAGCCGCAGCAGGTTCGAAGCGTTCCGCGCGCAATGCGGCCAGGGCGGCAATCAAATCGTCTCGGGCGGCTGTGACCGGAGCGGACCGAGCTGCAGCATGCAGAGCGCCGTCGGCAAGCAGACCACCTTCAGTCCGATGTCCCAGCCGGACGACGTGAAACAGGCCTGCCTCGCCAACGGCGGGCAGTACTCGCTCTTCGAGTAGCGGTGGTCCGCCGGCTCCGCGCCCCGTGGCAGCGCGCGAACGCGCCGGCGGGCTCGTCGCCCGCGACCGGTCCGGAGTACTGTTCGCGCTCAACTGAACAGGCGGCGCTCGCCCAGGCGCCGGGTCCGGGAATGTCCATGGCGCAGTCACAGTCGACGGTGCTGTCGGAACCCATCCGCCCCCTTGGCCCGACCTTATGATCGGCGGTGTGCGTGTTCCGATCATCGATGACTGCGCGCCGGCCCATACCCGCAACTGCGTGTCCGTGCCGTAGTCGCGGAACGCTGCGCTTACCACCAGACCCGGGCGTCCGCCGCGCTGTCGCGCAGATATGCCTGCGCCTGCGCGCCGTGCAGCAGCGCCAGGGTAGCCAGCACGCCGGCTTCGGTGCAGCTTGCCGCGCGCACGCTGATTGTGCGCGGACCGCCGAGCACGGCCTGGCCGGTGCGCGGATCCAGAACATGGGGATAGCGCACGCCGTCCTTGAGCAGGAAACGGTGGGTGTCGCCGCTGGATGCGATGGCGCCGGCCGGGAGCCCGATGACGGGCGCGGGGCCTGACTCGGGCGTTTCCACGCCCACCTGCCAGGCCGAGCCATCGGCGCGTGCACCGCTGACGGCGAGATCGCCGCCGCAATTGACCAGGACGGGCGCCTTGGTTTGTTGCACCACGAGACGCAGGGCGCGGTCCACGGCGTATTCCTTGCCGATTCCGCCGAAGTCGATTTCCATGCCGGCCGGCATCGTCAGCACCGGCGGCTTCCAGCGGACGCGGTGCCAGCCCACCAGCGGCAGGACCTCCGCGATCTGCTCGGCCGTGGGCACGCGGTCGGAGCCATCGAAGCGCCAGACCCGGCGCAATACACCGGAGCTGAGATCGAAACGTCCGTCGCTGATCGCGTAGAGCTGCTGGGCGTAGTCGAGAAAGCGGGCGGTCTCCTCGTCCACCGTCACCGGCCGGCCGCTGGCGGTGTTGATGCGGTGGACGATGTTGTCGTCGCGATAGCGGCTCCAGTGCCGTTCGATGCGCCAGACTTCCCTTGCGACGATGCGCGTGAGCCGCCGCACTTCCTGTGCGCAAACACCGTCCACCAGCACCTCGCAGGGAGCGGCCATGGCGGTGAAGCGCCCGGCATGGCCGCCGCCGGGCAGGGAGGCGACCGTGACCGGACGCGCCGCTACCACGTGAAGCGATACCCCATCGTCAGCATCACCGCCGACAACTCGGGCTGCAGGTCGAACTTCGACAGCCCGTCCGCAGCCTGCGTGGGCACGCCGCCGAGCTTGGGGCTCTGCTGGTAGTACTCGAGGCGCAGGCTCCAGTTGCCGCGTCCGGGCACGGCGCTGCCGATCTTGATTCCGGCGGTCACGGCATCGAATTCGGCCAGTCGGGTGTCGGCGCTGGCTTCGCTCACCAGGGTTTCCTCTCCGTCGTCGAGGGCCACATGATAGAAGTCCGCTGCGGTCTGTGAATACCAGCGCAAGTGGGGTTCCAGATAATGCGCCGTGCCGAAGTACCAGCGATAGCTCAAATCCACGGTGTGTGAATCGATGCCCCAGTCGTCGGTCATGTAGCGATATGAAATCTCGGTGACGTCGCGGTCGAACACGAAGCGCTTGTAGCTCATGAACAGCGCGTTCTTGCTGCGGCTGTCCGGTCGCGCCTCGTAGACGTAACGCAGCGGCTCGCCATCTGCGCCGACCACGCTCAGCACCTTGTACGGGTCGTTCTGATAGCCGCTGGAGGCACTCAGCGAGTAGTTCATCTGGAACAGGCTTTTCGGATCGATCACCTGAGTCCAGCCCAGCACTACGTCGGTGACGGTCTTGGAGTCCGAGCTGCCGTCGCGCCAGCCGTTCATATCGTCGTCGATGCCGTCGTCGTCGTCCGAGTCGCTCGCGACTCGCATCACGGCCAGGGGGATCGGGATGCCGCCGACTGGATCGATGCTGTCGGACTCGAAGTTCAGGCCGGCGCTGAGTGTGGTGTTGTGCTGGAACAGGTCACGCGCGTAGCGCAGGTTCCCCCCCAGGGACACGAAGTCGTATTCGGTACCGGCGTTGACGCCGAATCCCAGGGTATCCACATCGCTCAGCGGAAACTGGTAGTCGACGAGGCCCTGGAAGCGCGTATCGCGGAAGCGGTCGTCCAGCGGCGTTTCGTTCGGGTCCGCCGTATAGGGGCTGGGGCCCGCGAAGGTCTGCGGGGTCGAGGCTGGCGTCGCCCCGTTCGGGGATGCGCCGGTCAGCGTGTCAACGACCAGCTTGGCGGTGAAGTAGCGTTCCGCACCGAGGTTCAGCGTGCCCTTGAGCACCGGTTCCACGGCCTGAACCCGGTTGTCGCTTTCGGCATAGACCATCACCGCCGTGTCGATATCCCAGGTCTTGTCCTCGGCCTGCGCGGACGGCAGGCCGCCGCCCAGCAGCGTCAGCGTCGCGGCTGCCAGTGCGCGCCGCTTGTCCTCCGGCGTCAGTTGCATCCGCAACCTCCACCGCCGAAGCCGCGTCCGCCGCTGCTGGCTTCCTTGCTGAAGTAGACGTGGTCGTCCAGGCCGGCCTGAACCGGGTCGGCGCTCGCCTGCATGTCGGGGCGGGCCAGCACGCTGCGCTCCCAGGGCTTGGCGCCGAGGTGGCTGCAAGCGCCGAGGCTGAGGCTGCCCAGCAGGATGGCGGTGATCAATACGGGCTTTGTTCGAAGCATTCCTGGACTCGGGCATTGTGTGAGTGAAGAGTGATCCGAGGAAACGCGCATCGTCCGTGCCGGCCACGGTCAAAACCAAGGAGTATTTTTACATCCTTTTGAAAACAAAAGAATTAGACTCGTTTCTGCATAAGATTTATGCGATCCTGGCGAGGGTCTACACGCGCAATCCCGCAAAAAATGCGAACAGGCTTTGCAGTCGTCGCGACGCAATTATCAAGTGGGTGAACTACTGGCAGCCTGTCGGACTCAGAGGGTCGTAGCGAGGGCTTGGTCCTGTGAGATGAAAATTTCGGGAGACCGAGGCGAATATCGGGAATTATTCAACGAGGGCGTCCGGAATTTTCAGCCGCAGGGTCGAAGTCGCAGTCGATCATCCTGAGTCCGACAGGCAGCCAGACCGCCGCCAGGTTCCAGAAACGGCACAATGCTCGCTAGACAATCTGTTCGAGCGAGGCAATGCCGGCGCGGTCGGGTTCGACGCGCCGCGCCTTTTGGGGTCAAAACCGGGTCTGGGCGGGGATGCGCATGAGCGGCAGTGCACAGGGGCGAGTGCGCCTGAGCTTCGGCGATACGCTGAAGATTCTGGCGCCGTACTTCTACGAAAATCTGTTCGAGCAGCTGCGCGCGATCTGGTTCATCGTGGCCTATCTGCTGCTGTTCCAGATTCTGGTGCTGGGCCTGCCGATCGTGCATGCGCTGATGATCGGCGTGGGTATCGGCATCGTCGCGCTGGGGCTGATGTTCTTCATGGAAGGGCTGCGCCTGGGCTTGATGCCGCTGGGCGAAACCATCGGCGCGGTGCTGCCGCGCAATTCCTCGCTGATCGTGATTCTCGGCTTTGCCTTCCTGCTGGGCCTGGGCGCGACCTTCGCCGAGCCGGCCATCGCGGTGCTGCGCAGCGCCGGCGCCGGTGTGCAGCCCGATCAGGCGCCGCTGCTCTACAGCCTGCTCAATGACTTCGCCAGCCAGCTCGTCGCCGTGGTCGGTATCGGCGTCGGCGTGGCGGTGCTGCTCGGCATCCTGCGTTTCTTCCTCGGCTGGTCGCTCAAGACCCTGGTGCTGCCGCTGGTCGCGTTGATGTGTGCCTTGACGGTCTATGCGCACTACAGCGATGTGCTGCAACCGGTGCTGGGCCTGGCCTGGGACTGTGGGGCCGTCACCACCGGACCGGTCACGGTGCCGCTGGTGCTGGCACTGGGCATCGGCGTGTGCCGCATCGTGGGCGACGGCGACAGCGGCAACGCCGGTTTCGGCATCGTCACCCTGGCCTCGTTGTTTCCGGTGTTGGCAGTACTGTTGCTCGGCATGTGGCACGTGCAGCAGGACGACTACTACGGTCAGCCGAATTACACCGGCACGGTTGCCGTCGCGACGGTGCAACGCGCCGAAGCGCCGGCGGCTGGTTCGGCGACCGAGCCCACCGGATTCAGCAAGGACGAGTTCCAGAAGTTCCTCAAGAACGGCGTGCCGCCGAGCGACTATCGGTTCCGCTTCGAAGGTGGGGAATCGATGTTGGTGGACGGACGGATCGTGCTCGATGACGCCACACTGGTGCTGGAGAAACGGCAACTGCTGCAGGCCAATGTGGTCTCGCGCGCGACCTGGGACCCCAGCGTGGATTTTGCGCGCGAACTGCATCAGGGTTCGATTTCCGCATTGCGCGCGATCGTGCCGCTGTGCATCTTCCTGCTGATCACGCTGCGTCTGGTACTGCCCGAGCGGCTGCGCAACCGTGACGAGATCTTCATCGGCATCGCCTTTTCGCTGGTCGGCATGAGCCTGTTCATGTTGGGGATCACGCTGGGGCTGACGCCGCTCGGCACCCAGCTGGGCAGCAATGTGCCGCTGAGCTTTGCCACGCTCACGCCCTGGGGCGCCGAGGGCCTGCGCGAGCCGCTGTTCGAGTCCGAGGTGGCCGGCAAGCTGATCGCCGCGATCTTCGGCTTCTTCCTCGGTTACGGCGCTACTTTGGCGGAACCGGCGCTCAACGCCCTGGGCGGTACGGTGGAGAAGATCACCGTCGGCGCCTTCAAGAAATCGCTGCTGATGCAGTCGGTGGCGCTGGGCGTAGGGGCCGGCATCGCCGTCGGCGTGATCAAGATCGCCTTCAACATCCCGCTGGAATACCTGCTGATTCCGCCGTATCTGCTGCTGTTGGCGCTCACGGCGATTTCCAGCGAGGAGTTCGTCAATTTCGGCTGGGACAGCGCGGGCGTGACCACCGGGCCGATCACCGTGCCGCTGGTGCTGGCGATGGGCCTGGGTATCGGCGCCAACGTGCCGGGAGTGATCGATGGATTCGGCGTACTCGCCCTGGCCTCGGTCGGGCCGATCATCACCGTGTTGACGGTGGGTCTGATCGTGTCGCGCGCACGCCGAGTGGAGCAGGGCCTGTCCGGTCGCGGCGTGGGAGCGGTGCCATGAGCACGCATTTCCAGGTCTTGCACAAGGTTTCCGTGGTCGCGGCGATTCTGCCGCCGGCCAGCGCCAAGCCGGTGATCGAGCGCCTGTTCGCCTCTGGGGAACGCAACGCCTTCGTGACCAATGCGCGCGGCACGCTGATCCGTGACCAATGGATGCAGCGCTTCCTGCCGCTGATCAGTCCCGAAAAGGAAATCCTGCGATTTCTGGTGCCGGACGCTCAGGTGGACGGCGTGATCCGGGACATCGCCGATGCTGGCGGGCTGCGATATCCCGGCGCCGGCGCCGTGTACTCGGTGCCCTGCGACGACCTCTATCACACGCCGGATTTTCCGATCTGGGCCGGATTGGACACCGACGAGCCGGGTACCGACGCGACGCTTTCCCTGCGCGAGAATCTGTCCGCGATCTCCTGCATCCTGCAGCCGGAACAGACCGAGACGGTATCGCGCGCCGCGGTGCAGGCCGGTGCGCACGGTCCGGTGATCTTCTACTGCGAGGGACGCGGCCTGCGGGATCGGCTGGGCTGGCTGCGCATCACCAAGAAGCGCACCAAGGAAGTGATGACCCTGATCGTGGACAACGCGGATGCCGATGCCATCGTCGAGGCGATCCGCATCGCCGGCCGTCTGGACATGCCGGGACGCGGCTATCTCTACCGCATGCCGGTACAGAAAGGCATCGTCAATCTCGCCAGTCGCATCGGCAGCCGCAACTACGCGGCGGACATGCAGCAGGTCATTTCCGCGATCGACGGCCTGATGGGGCACACCGATTGGCGGCGCCGCAACATCGTGCGCCTCGGCAGCGGCGGCCGCGCCGCCGGGCTTGGTCTGGAAGGTGAGGACACGGCGGAGGCCGCCGAGGCGCATACCCGGCTCACCTTCATCGTCGGCGAGGCACACACGCAGATGCTGCTCGATGCCGCCTTGTCCGCCGGCGCGGTCGGCGCCAACATCATGTCCGCGCGTTTCGTCGAAGCCGAATCGAAAGTGACGATGGGGCGCCGGCTCAATCGCGAACGCAGCTGGGTGCAGACCGTGATGCCGAGCGAGCAGGCCGGTGAGATTCTCAAGGCGGTGATGGAGAAGGCCGAAGCCGAAGGGATTTCGGAAGCCTGCCTGTTCGCGCAGCCGGTCACGCGCGTGCTGACCTACCGGGCACAGGCGGCCCGCAGCGCCGCGCCCGGCAGGACCTATCGGGGCATCCCGGTTTTGCACGAACGCTGAAATCGGCCGCGCCGTAACGGCGCCGGCGGATGCGATGTCACCACGCAGACATCGGCAGTCCAAACATTGCCTGGTGGATCGCTCTCGTCATCCAATAGTTCGCCGGTCTCGCCAGATTGCGACGCAGTTCGCCGAAGGCTCGAATCGTTCGGATCGTAACTTATTGATTGTTAAGGACTCCATTGGTGGCATTGCGCATGCCTTACTACTATGGTTGTGACCATTCATCGACTAGGAGACTTCATGAACTACCGCGCCACCGCTCTGGCCCTGCTCGCTGCACTGATGCTCAACGGCTGCGTGTTGCACATCGGCCGGGACGGCGATCACGTTGACGATCAGTACGACAGCGTCCACGCCCAGGAAACCCGCAATCGCGAGGCGATCAGCCGTCTTGCGCTGGGCTCGTCCCTGGATCAGGTCCGCAGCCAGTTCGGCGATCCGGATTTCACCGAAGCCTCCCTGGTCGACGGCCACGAAATCCGCGTTCTGCGGTACCGCACCCACCGCACGCACTCGGATGGCGACACCACCCGGGACGAAACCACGCCGCTGGTATTCGAGGACAGCAAGCTGGTTGGAATCGGGGAACGGGCGGCAGCGGAGGCGATGCGGGCCGGTGGCTAGCAAATTCTAGCCGACATGGGTGCGACCGCATTGGCGCCGCCGCATAGTGCTGTTCGCTACGGATTGTTCGCCTGTCCCGATCACCGAGCCTGGAGTTCGTTGACTGGTGATTTTTGTATTCCGACTCTTGTATTCTGATTCTCACGGCTGATGCGGTGCGCGGGCCCGCGTCGATGTTTCGGGGCAAGGTTCCCCAGGGGGATTCGTGGCAAAGCTGATTCCTGCACGCCGGTCATGCCTGGGGCGCATGACCTCGGGCGAACGCCGTTTGTCTGAGCGTCTCGAGCAAAAGCTCGAAGATGACTATCTGTGCTGGTACGACGTGCCGCTGGGGCCGCAGCAGCGGCAACCGGACTTCGTCGTCTTCCACCCGGCGCGTGGCTTTGTCGTGCTGGAAGTGAAGGATTGGAAGCTGGACAGCATTCGGTCGATCGATCGTGCGTCGGTTGAGCTTTTGACTGCGCTTGGTATCAAGCGGGTCAGCAACCCCATGAGTCAGGCGCGTGTCTACGCCCTGGAAGTCGTGGATGCCCTGGAGCGCGACCCGGCATTGCGCAATCCGGTGGATACGCCGTATGCCGGCCGATTGATCATGCCGTACGGATTCGGTGTGGTGCTGTCCAGCATCACGCGCAAGCAATTTGAGGCGACGGACCTCGGACAGGTGCTCGAGCCACACAAGGTCATTTGCCAGGACGAGATGACGGATTCCGCCGATGCCGAGGATTTCCAGTCGCGCATCTGGGGCATGTTCTCGCACGTGTTCGCTTGCAAGCTGAGCCTTCCGCAAATCGAGCGCGTGCGTTGGCACCTGTTCCCGGAGTTGCGAGTGAGTAGCGGGCAGGGGCAGTTCGGTCTGTTCGATGGGCCGGGACACAAGACGCTCGAAATTCCCGATCTCATCAAGGTCATGGACATACAGCAAGAGATGCTGGCCCGCTCCCTAGGGGACGGGCATCGCGTGATTCATGGCGTGGCCGGCTCCGGGAAAACCATGATTCTCGGCTATCGCTGTCTGTACCTGGCCCGCGCGCTCCGCAAGCCGATTCTGGTGCTTTGCTTCAACGTCACCTTGGCCGCCCGGTTGCGTGAGCTGTTGGCTGAGCGGGGAGCCGCCGAGCAGGTTTCGGTATGCAGCTTTCATGAGTGGTGCCGCGACATGTTGCGGACCTACCACGCGAACATCCCACGCAACAGCGGTGGCTACGCAGCCTACACGGCTGAGTTGGTGGCGCAGACCATCGCCAGTGTCGAGCGCGGCCAGATTCCGCGTGGGCAGTATGGCGCCGTAATGATCGACGAAGGCCACGACTTCGAGCCGGAATGGTTTCAACTGGTCGTGCAGATGGTGGACCCGAACAGCAACTCGGTACTGGTGCTCTACGATGATGCGCAGTCGATCTACAAGCAGGAGAAGCAAAGGAAGTTCAGCTTTGCCAGCGTCGGCATCCAGGCGCAGGGGCGGACCACCATCCTCAAGCTCAACTACCGAAATACCTTGGAGATCCTGTCCGTCGCCAAGGCGTTTGCCGATGAATTGCTCAATCCGCAGGAATCGGACGATGACGGCGCCCCGATCGTAGCGCCTGAAAGCGCAGGGCGGCGCGGTCCGCTGCCGGAACTCGTACAGTGCAAGGACGATTGGGCGGAAGCCCGATTTATTGTCGAAAGAATCCGTGACGAAGTCGCGCAAGGTCGCGCCCTATCCGACATCGCGGTGCTGGTGCAGCACATGTCCGATCATCGGCCTTTGATCACGCGGCTTGAGGAATGCGGCATTCCCTACCTCTGCGCCGACAGTCAGAGCCGCAAGCGCGCGCTGTTCGAGAGCGCGCCCAGCGTCAAAATTGTTACCGTTTACAGCAGCAAGGGTCTGGAATTCGGCGCCACCTTCATTCCGCGTCTGGACGCCTATGGTGTCACCCACGACAAGATCGATGCCGATGCCAGGTTGCTGTACGTGGGGATGACGCGCGCCACGCAGCGCTTGGTGATGCTGCATCAGGCCGAGGGGGGAATGGTGGGCCGCGTTCGGGAGTCGATCAACGGCGTAAGCGACGCCTTGGCAGCCTAGCAGGCTGTCGGGGAATCACGGGCGGTCGATGTTTGTAGGGGGACGATCAAGCCGAAAGCCTGCGGCTCAGCGTCTGTAGCGTAGAATGTCGCCGTTGAAATCCGGTGACGAACCCGCCGTCCGCACAGGTTTGCTCTGTGTCAGGCCGTAACCCAGGGCCTGCATGTTTCGCGTGAAGTGGGGCTGCAAACCCCGGCCAGGGTCCACGACCACGACTTCGCACCGTGGCTGCGCATGCTGTTCCACGAAGTTCGAGAGCGCGTCGATCTGCTCGACGGCGTACAGCACGTCGCTGCCGATGATCAGATCGTAGCGGTCGAGGCTGGACGGCGCATCGGCCCAACCGGTGCGGACGAAGGGAATCGCCCGCCCATTGTTGAGGCGCACGTTCTCCGCCAAAAAATGGCCGGCTTCCGGGTGAAAGTCCGTCGCGGTGATGTCCGCGTTGCGGCTGTTCAGCATCAGGCTCGCCAGACCGATCCCGCAGCCTACTTCGAGGATGCGCTTGTCGCCGCACTCGAAGTCGCTCATGAACTGCGCCAGCACGCGGCTCGAATCCCAGAGCACACCGAACAACGGCCAGTTCGACAGCGGCATGCCGAAGGCTTCGGCGGTCTGTTCGGCATCGTCCGAAAATTGTTGGAGATCACGCAGCGAGCGCACGTGAATGTCCACGTGATCGAACTCGATGGTCTGGTAGTTCAGGCGAACGCTGGGCATGGATTGTCTTGTTGTCGACGGCGGGCAGCGCGAGGGCGCGGCCGCAGCCGTGCGGTATGGGGGGCGCCGAGTATGGCGGAGTCGGCGTCTTTGTGATCCGGGGCGCTGGTGTCCTCATGCCCGGTGTCCGGCATGAGCTTGTGTGGGTGCCGGCGGAGAACTTAGGGTCAGGTCTTGCTTCTTGACGAAACCCGTCGATCAACACCTCGCGCGATCCGGCTTACGGTCGAGTAGTGCAGACCGAAGTGCGCGTCGATCTCCGGCCGAGCCCGTCGACAAAGGCGGCACGATCTTCCTCATTGAGGAAGATCGTTTGACGGGCATTGCCGCGCGCCATCACATGATGGATCGCGCCGAGGAATTCGATGCGTAGAGGACGGGCCATCCGGGGAACGTAGCGAAGCCAAAGAAATTCGGCAAGGAACAAGACCCGACCCCAATGCCCTGCCCGACCCCAATGCCCTGCCGTGTGAGCCGGGCGCGGCGGGGCATAGGGAGCGACTCGGTCTAATAACGGGTGATGGAGTGTAGCGAAAACCGTGGTCTGTCCCCCGTTACTCCTTAGATTCCGTCAGAAGAGAAGTAAACAAAATCAGTATGTTGTATGGCTTGGTGAAGCACCATGAATGTACGGAAAGCTGTACTGAGGGCGTTCGCAAGTAAATGATCGCTGTGATCGAGCTCGCCCACGGTTCGGGCTTGTCGTACCCTGAGATACCGGATTGGGTTGCTTCGCAACAGGCGAGGCGGCTGATCGACGTTGCCAGGGAGTCAAGCATGAACAAGGAATATCGATCTACGCTCGCGGCGGTCGTTGCGATCTGCGCGCTGACCGCCTGCTCGCGCGACGAGGCCATGGCCGCGCCCGCGCCGGCCGAGACTGCGCCGATGCCGGCCGGAGGCGCTGTCGCCGAAACCTTCGAGGTGACGCCGGTTTCGCATGCCACGGCCGTCCTGCACTGGGCCGATAAGGTGATCTATCTCGACCCGGTGGGTGGAGCGGAGGCCTTCGCCGGTATGGATGCGCCGGATCTGGTGCTGGTCACCGATATTCACGGAGACCACCTCAGCGCGGACACGCTGACGGCGGTGATCGAGGACGGTACCGTCATCGTTGCGCCGCAGGCCGTGATCGATCAGCTGCCCGAGCCCCTCGCGCAGCGCACGACGATGCTCGCGAACGGGCAGAGCCTTACCGAGCACGGCTTTTCGATCGAGGCGATACCGATGTACAACCTGCCCGAAAGCGCGGATGCGTTTCATCCCAAAGGGCGCGGCAATGGTTACGTGATCGAGCGCGAAGGTCTGCGCATCTACGTGGCAGGCGATACCGAGGACGTGCCGGAAATGCGTGCGCTCAAGGACATCGACGTGGCGTTCATTCCCATGAACCTGCCGTACACCATGACCGTGGAAGACGCCGCGGACGGGGTATTGGCCTTCGCCCCGAAGCGGGTTTACCCATATCACTTCCGTGGAACGGAGGGGCTCAGCGATGTCGAAAAATTCAAATCCCTGGTGAACAGCGGCAATCCGGATATCGAGGTGGAACTGCTCGACTGGTATTCCGGCACCTAGTGTGGTGTCCCGGCGGTCAGGCAATCAATCGCGAAGGGATGGTGCTGCGAGACAAGGCGCGAGGAGGAGGCATGGCCGTTAGTTTCGGGCGCCGTGCACGAAGATTTTGACGGCCAGATTCACGGTGCTCTCGATTTCGGCCTCGCTCGGCGTGTCGCCGATCACCGCGCGGTGGAAGATTGAGGTGATCGCCATGTCGTGGAACAGGGTCGCCGCTTGCTCGGGGTCGATGCGACGCACGGAGCCGGTCTGCTGGTGGTGGGCAATGAAGCCGGCGATGAAATGGCTGGACGCCGCCGGTCCATGGCGGAACCATGCCCGCGTGACTTCGGGGATGCGCGCGGCCTCGGACACGATCAGGCGCCAGTAGGCGAGGTGCCTCGGACGGAGCACAATCTCGAGTAGCTTGTTCGCGATTCGGCGCAGGCCGTTTTCCAGCCCCATGCGGCTCGTGCGCACGGCTTTGAGTTCGGCGACGAATTCGTCGCTGAGATCCTCGATGACGGTGACGAACAGGGCCTCCTTGTTGGCGAACTGGCTGTAGACCGTGGCCTTGGAGCCGCCGACACGCCTGACCACGTCGTCGATCGAGACGCCGTCGTAGCCGTGTTCCAGGAACAGCGCGGTGGCGGCCTCACGGATGCGACGGTTGCGGTCGCGGCTGCGGGCAGTGCGAAACTGCTGAGCGCCGGCGACTGTGTCGGTCGGGCGAACGATCGTTTTCGCGGCGTCGCGGCGATCTACTCGCTTGTTGGTCATAAGTCTGATGAGTCTCTGCTCGTGGCTCGGGTTCGCATTCCGCGATCACCCGCGGATGGCCAAATGAAATCAATGTCGCCCGCGTCGGTCAGCTGGGTCCGCACGCCGATGATGCAACGTATTTGCAAGCCTTGTACCTGAACGGCCGAGCCCTGCCGGACTTTCTTGCTTGTACTGAACGGTACAGTTTGGTTATAGTGTACAAACGCGTTCGGTCGGGTCACAGGCCGGGCGCGAAATAACAAATCAGGTGTACCGAGCGGCAGCGTTCCTAAAGAACGCAAAGCGAGGGAGACGATGAAGCGAACTGGGAGGTGGGCGAGCGCAGCGGCGACGCTGCTCGCGAGCGCCGCAATGCTGGTGGGGGCGATCACGGTGCACGCCCAGGACGACGCGGACAGCGCCGCGCCATCGAATCCACACAAGTTGCCGGAAACCGACATGGGCGTGGGCGCGATGCGCCACTACCTGGACATCGAAGCCGGCGTGGATGCGACTGGCGCCGTCTCACTGGCACACGCCGCAGCCGCCAGGAACCCTCAGGCTCCGGACGCGATCCCGATCGGCAGCGCCACCTGCGTGGCCTGCCACAGTCAGGAGAACCTGCAGTTCTCGCACACGATTCATGCTCGCGCGCTGCGTTCCGGTGCCCTGGGTTCGAACGCGGACCGCACCTGCGAAAGCTGCCATGGTCCCGGTTCGCTGCATGCCGCCAGCCCGACCGTTGCGGGCAGCATCATCGCCTTCACGCACGGCAGTGCCACGCCGGTGGAAACCCAGACCGAAACCTGCCTCGGCTGCCATACCGGCGGCGCGCGCCAGCACTGGATCGGTTCGATACACGAGGCGCGGGGACTGTCCTGTTCGGATTGCCACAATCCGATGGCGAAGATGTCGCCCGAGGGCCTGTTGACCAAGCAATCGATCAGCGAAACCTGCGCCGGCTGCCACCGCGACGTGCGCGCCAAGTTCAACCGGCGCTCACACATGCCCTTGCCGGAAGGGCAGATCTCCTGCGTGGATTGTCACAACCCGCATGGCACCGTCACCGATCCGCTGCTCAAGACCGATACCGTCAACGGCACCTGCTACACCTGCCATGCGGAGAAGCGCGGCCCCTTGCTGTTCGAACATCCGCCGGTCCGCGAGAGTTGCCTGAATTGCCACGATCCGCATGGTTCCAACCAGCAGACCCTGCTGGTCGCGCCGCTGCCGATGCTGTGCCAGCAGTGCCACACGATGACGCTCCATCCCAACGATCTGCAGACGCCGGCCGGCCTCGGTACCGGGTCCGCGCCCGACGAGCGTTTGATGGGACGCGCCTGCATCAGTTGCCACACCAATATCCACGGCTCGAACAATCCGTCCGGCGCGAGGTTTCACAAGTAGGCGGGGGAGGCAGACATGACAGTCAATCACGCTCTGATCGCACTGCTCGGGCTGGGTGTCGGTATCGCCTGCGCCCCGGCCTATGCCGATTCCAGCGACAGCGCCCGAGTGGCCGATATCCAATACGGCAACGGGCTCGATCCCAGTGGTTTCGCCGCGCTATCCGATCAAGCCGATCCGGTCGGAATGTCGTGGCTGCACGCCGGCAGTCTGCGTTCGCCCAGCGGTATCCCCTATGGCTTTCCCACGTTGCCGCCACCGGAGCACGAACAGGGCGCATGGCGTTACAGCGGCCTGCTCAGCGCGGGCGTCATCAATCTTTCGGGCGACGACGATGCGCAGCTGTTCCGGCAATACAGCGACTGGAGCAATGGCCTGGTGCTGGGTTCGCTCTGGTTCGACGCCTACCGCCCGGACAGCGGCCACTACGCGGATTTGCGCGCCAGCCACCTCAGCGAGAACGACCAGTTCTACCGCTTTCGCGCGGGACGCTACGGGCGCTACAAGATCGAAGGTTTCTACCGCGACATGCCGCATGTGGTTTCAACCACCGCGTACCCGATCTGGAACGGCGTCGGTACCGATAGTCTGACGCTGCCCGAAGGACTCACGCCGGGCGCCAGCGATCCGGCCGCGATCGCGGCCGCGGTGTCTGGGGCGCCACGCAGCACGGTTCGCGTCGACCGCACGCGCACCGGCCTGAGCGTCGAAGGCAATGTCGCGAAACGGTGGATCGGTTACGCCGCCGTCAGCAACGAGGAGCGCGACGGCACCCGTTTGTGGGGCGGGTCGATGTTCTTCAACTTCCCGTTCGCCAACAACGGCGGCATCGTCGAAACCGTGCGCCCGATCGACTTCACCACCACCGACCTCAGCGTCGGCGCCCGCTTCGTCGGCGATCTCTGGCAGTTCAACGCGGTCTACAGCGGCTCGTTCTTCCGCAATCACAAGGACAGCCTCGATTTCGAAAGCCCGTTCATCCTTTCGCCGGTGACCGGTACGCCGGCGGCGGGTGTGGTGGGCTACGGCCAGTTCTCGCTGGAACCGGACAACGATGCGCACAACCTGCGCCTGGAACTGTCGCGCCGTCTTCCGTGGAACGGGCAGATGTCGCTGACCGGTGCGGTGGGCACGATGCGTCAGGACGAGACCCTGCTGGCGCCGGTGACTTGCGAAGGTTCGATCGGCGTTTCAGGAACGCCATTCGTGGCCGACTGCGCGAATTGGAACAGCAGCGCCTCGCTGTCGCAGACCAAGGCCGACGCGCGCATCGACACCTTGCTGCTCGATGCCAAGTTCAGCTTCCGGCCCAGCGCAAAGTTCGGCTGGCGCGCCGAGCTGCGCCACTACGGCGAGGATAACAAGACGGACTACCTGGCCTACAACCCCTTGACCGGCGAATACGGCTACATCTCCGAAAACGGCTCACAGGGCAGCGTCGTGCCTGGGGAAATGGGCATCTTCGACCCCAACAATCCGCTGTATCAGTCCTACTTCGCTCACATCCGTTCCACGCCGTACGCCACCGACAAGACCAATTTCGATCTCGGCGGAGACTGGCGTGTGAACTGGCAGAACACGCTGAGCCTCTCGTTCGGATTCGAGCGCCGCGAGCCTGAATATCGCGAACGGTCGAGGGTCGACGAAAGCCGCGCGACCCTGGCCTGGGTCAGCCGTTCGATCGCGAATGGCTCCCTGCGCGTGAGCTACGAGTTCGCCGACCGTGGCGGAGACAGCTACGACTATTTTCCGTATGACGCGTTCTACTCCACCAGCATCGACGGCTTCGTGGAGAAAGAAGGCGCCAACCCGTTCACCGTGTCGGCGATGCGCAAGTACGACCTCAGCGACCGGCGCCAGCACAAATTCCGGGGAATCTTCATCCACCCGGTCGGGCAGGCCGGGACGGTCTCGACGATCCTGTACGGCCAATACAATGACTACAGCGCGCGCATCGGCCGTCAGGGCGATCGCAACATCGGCCTGACGATGCAGTGGGACTACCAGCCAGCGCCCCATTTCAGCATGGGCGTCTATGCCGGGGCCGAGGTCGGCGAGATGAACATGGCCAACGTCTCCGACAACGAAGGCGTCGTCAGTTCCGACGCCGACCTGGGCGGCGACAAGTACCCCTTGGAGAACGTCTGGAAGGAAACCAGTCAGACGCAGGATCTCAATTTTGGGCTCAATCTCGTGCGCGACTTCGGGCGTACCCGGGTCGACGCCGCCTACAGCTTCGTTTACGCGCGTGGCGAGATCGCCTACGACTACGCTTCGCTGGGCGCCATCACCTTCAACCAGCAAGCCTATCCGGGGGAATTCTCCCCCTATCCGGACACGCACTACCGCGTGCACAGCGTCGATCTCGGAATCACGCGCAATTTCTCACAGCGTTTCGCGGCGCGCCTGTTCGGACGTTACGAAGTCGGCGATTTCGACGATTGGCACTACCTTGGATTCGAAGACGCCAGGCTTTATGACCACCGCATCTACACCGACGAAGGCCCCAGCCGCCACTACGAAGCCAGCCTCGTCGGCGTGATGCTGCAGTTCAAGCTTTGAGGGGGCCACCATGAGATTGCCCAGGATCTTTGTCGCTGCGTGTCTAGTTCTCACGCTATCCGCAGGGCACGCCGCATCGGCAACGCCCGTGGACTTGCGAGGGGCGCCAGCGGTGCTGGCCGGTGACCCGCAGGCAGGCGAGGACAAGGCCGGTACCTGCCAGGCCTGTCACGGCCCGGCCGGCCACTCCGTGGTCCCGACCTTTCCCGTGCTGGCGGGACTGCCGCAAAGCTATCTCTACTTTCAACTGGCGGAGTTCAGGAGCGGAATCCGCAGTAATCCAGTGATGTCCGCCCAGGCCCAGGGTCTGAGCGAGCAGGACATGCTGGACCTTGCCGCGTACTTCTCGGCACAAGACGCCAAGCCGCTGGACGCAAGTGCCGAGGATCAGCTCATCGCTCGCGGCCGAGCGGTATTCGCCCAAGGCGATTCGCGGCAGGGCATACCGCCGTGCCAAGGCTGCCATGGCGCCGATGGTCGCGGCCCGCGCCCGCAGACGGCAAGCACGCGCACGCCATGGCACAGCTTTCCGTCGCTGGCCGGCCAGCAAAGCGCCTACGTGCTGTCCCAGCTCAAGGCATTCAAGAGCGGCGAACGTGATTCGAACAGCAACGCCCGTGTCATGCAGGGCGTGGTGCAGGGCATGGACGAAGCCACCATGCGGGCCCTGGCCGAGTACGTGAAGACGCTGCCCTGACGGCGGCGATCGAGGCACGGCGCGGTGGCCGTGTGAACATCAACAGGCTCCGGGCAACAGGCCCCCGAGCCTCACAGGAGAAAGGCATGCAGAAGCAGTACGATCGCCGGCATTTCATCAAGGTCGCAGGGGCTTCCCTGGCGACCGTCACCGTCGGTGGTCTATGGGCCGCTCCGGTGCTGGCGCAGGAAAAGCTGTCGACGAGCGATCCCACCGCACAGGCGCTGCACTTCGTCGAAGACGTGTCCGCGCTCGACAAGTCGCAGGCGCCGACCTACAAGGAAGGTAGCCATTGCGGCGATTGCGTGCTGTACCAGGCCGCATCCGAAAAGGACGGCTACGCGCCCTGCGGTGCGTTCGGCGGCAAGCTCGTCCCCCGGAACGGCTGGTGCGCAGCCTGGGCCGCGCAACCGGCCTGAGGCTCGCGGCGGTAGCACCACAACCGATTTTCCGGCTGGCCGATCCGTCTTCGATATGAGCTGCTCGACGCTCGGATAGTCCCGACGCGCCTTCCCGATTCGGCGGGGCTGCGGCGATTTCGTCGCGGATGCGTGCCGCAATTGACGCTGGTCAAGGTGTCGGGGGTGTCGCGGCGTAGAGTTGCCCGCATGAGCGATACCTCCATCGGAACCGTGAGCGCCGTGCGCGGCGCTGTCGTCGACGTGCGTTTCGGAGCGGGCGAGTTGCCGCCGCTCGAATCGGCGCTGCGGATACACGCGGCCGGGCTGGGACAGCCGCTGCTGGTCGAGGTGCAGAGCCACGTCGACCCCGAAACCGTGCGTTGCGTGGCGCTGTCCGGTACCGCCGGCATCGCCCGTGGAGCGCAGGCGCATGCGAGCGGCGAGTCACTGACCATTCCGGTGGGGCCCGATGTACTCGGCCGCCTGATCGACGTGAGCGGACGCGTCGGCGACGGCGGCGCGGCACTGCCCGCCGATACACCGAAATGGCCGATCCAGCGTCCGCCGCCGCCGCTGGAGCGGCGCAGCGCACACATCGATCTGTTCGAGACCGGCATCAAGGTGATCGACCTGCTGGCGCCGGTCGGGCAGGGCAGCAAGGCGGCGATGTTCGGCGGTGCCGGTGTCGGCAAGACCGTGCTGGTGCTGGAACTGATCCAGGCCATGGCCACCGGCTACGAAGGCATCTCGGTGTTCGCCGGCATCGGCGAGCGCTCGCGTGAAGGCCACGAACTGCTGCTCGACATGCGCAACTCCGGGATGATCGACAAGACCGCGCTGCTGTTCGGACAGATGAACGAACCGCCGGGCGCGCGCTGGCGCATCGCGCTGGCGGCGCTGACGGTCGCGGAGTATTTCCGCGACGAACAGCACCAGAACGTGCTGTTGTTGATGGACAACGTGTTCCGCTTCGTCCAGGCCGGCGCCGAGGTTTCGGGCCTGCTCGGGCGCCTGCCGTCACGCGTCGGTTACCAGCCGACCTTGGCCAGCGAGGTCGCGGCGCTGCAGGAACGCATTGCCTCCGTAGGCGGGCGTTCGGTCACGGCGATCGAGGCGGTCTACGTGCCGGCCGACGATTTCACGGACCCGGCCGTCACCACGATCGCGACCCATCTCGAAAGCCAGGTCATGCTGTCCCGGTCGATGGCGGCCGAGGGCATGTATCCGGCGGTCGATCCGCTGATGTCCAGCTCGGTGCTGCTCGATCCCGGCCTGGTCGGCGAGCGCCACTACGCGGTGGCGCAACAGGTCCGCGAGGTGATCTCGCACTATCGCGAACTGCAGGACATCATCTCCCTGCTCGGCATCGAGGAACTGGGCGCCGAGGATCGGCTCAGCGTGGGTCGCGCGCGACGTCTGCAGCGCTTTCTGACGCAACCGTTCGTCGTGACCGAAGCCTTCACCGGCAAGCCCGGCCGCAGCGTCAAGCTCGACGACACCATTACCGGCTGCGAGACCATACTCGCAGGGAAGACCGACAGCTGGCCCGAAGAAGCCTTCTTCATGGCCGGCACGCTCGACGAGGTGCGTGAGCGCGCCCGTGCCCAGGTTGCGGCATGAGGCTGCGTCTGACCAGTCTCGGCGAGCTGCTGGTCGACGCCGAGGTGCGCTCGGTGCGCGCCGAGGATGACAGCGGGGCCTTCGGCATCTTGCCGCGGCACGTCGACCTGTTGACCACGCTTGAGGTCGGTGTGGTGAGCTGGAGCGATGCCGATGGGCTTGCGCACCACTGCGCCGTACGCGGCGGTGTCCTGACGGTGCGTGATGGCGAGGTGTCGGTGGCCACCCGCGAAGCCGTGCTCAACGACGATCTGGAGCAGCTCGAATCGACCGTGCTGGAGCGCTTTCACGAACGCGATGATGAGGAGCGCCAGGCGCGCGTCGGCGGCCAGCAACTGGAACTGCGCGCCGCACGCGAAATCCTGCGCTATCTCAATCCGGGACGCGGAGGCATGCCATGAGTCCGCACGGCAAGGACGAGGACGAAGTGCTGGCAGGCGTGCGCCGCCGCGTCGAGCGCGAGCGGCGCTGGCAGCGCGAGGGCGATCCCAGTCTGGCGCGCCAGTTCGCGCGTGTCGGCGTGCTCGGTTGGCTGGTGGTAGTGCCGGCGCTGCTCGGCATCGCCTTGGGCCGCTGGCTCGATCATCACTTCGACAGCGGCGTGTTCTTCGGCGGCGCGCTGCTGTTCGCCGGAATCTGTCTCGGCTGCTGGTCCGGCTGGCGCTGGATGCAGGAATCATGATCACGGCGGCCTGGACGCTGCTGTTCGCCGTGCTCGGCTTCGCGGCCGGCACCCTGCATGTCGCCAGCCTGGCCCGCAACGTACGCATGCTCACCGATGGCGGTTCGGCCCTGTCCACGGTGGGCCTGCTGGTGCTGCGTTTCGTCGTCAGTGGCCTGGTGCTGGTCTCGGCGGTTCACTATGGTCCGCTGCCTTTGCTGGCGGCGCTGGGCGGCTGGCACCTGGCCCGCAGCCGTGGATTGCGCGCGGAACGCGCCTCGTGAAGTCGCCACTCGTCTCCGAAGTGCTGTTCCACATCGGCCCCGTGGCAATCGGGCATCAGGTTGCCGCCACCTGGGTGCTGATGGTGGCGTTGAGCCTGCTCTGCTATTTCGGTACGCGACGGCTCGAGGTCGAGGCGCTGGGCCATTTGCAGGTGCTCTTCGAAGCTTTCGTTGAAACCGTGCAGTCGCAGATTCGCGACACCATAAAATGCGAGCCACGCCGCTTTCTGCCGCTGATCGCGACGCTGTTCCTGTTCATTTTCTTCGCCAATCTTTCGTCCCTGGTTCCCGGTTTCGAACCGCCGACCGCGTCGATCGAAACCGACGCAGCACTGGCGCTGATCGTGTTCTGCTCGGTGATCGTGGAGGGCCTGCGCGCGCACGGCCTGCTCGGCTATCTGCGGACCTTCGCCTCGCCGAGCTGGGTGATGATTCCGCTGAATCTGCTCGAACAGTTGACGCGCACGTTTTCGCTGATGGTGCGCCTGTTCGGCAACGTCATGAGCGGCGTGTTCGTGATCGCCGTGGTGCTGTCCCTGGCCGGCCTGTTCGTGCCGATTCCGTTCATGGCCCTGGACCTGCTCACGAGCGCGATCCAGGCCTACATCTTCACCGTGCTGGCGATGGTCTTCATCGGCGCCGCCGTGCACGAAGACAGCTGAAACCCACTCATTTCGAGGAAACCCCGCATGGACATCAACTGGATCGAAGTCGTGAGCATCGTCAGCGCCGGCTTCGCCGTGGCTTTCGGCGCGCTCGGCCCGGCGCTTGCCGAAGGACGTTCGGTGGCGGCAGCGATGGACGCGCTGGCGCGCCAGCCGGAAGCCTCGGCAACGATCTCGCGCACGCTGTTCGTGGGCCTGGCGATGATCGAGACCACGGCGATCTACTGTCTGGTCATCGCCTTGCTGCTGCTGTTCGCAAACCCGTTTGTCGCCTGAGGCGCCCATGACGATCGACTGGACCAGCCTGGCTCTGCAGACGATCAACGTCCTGGTCTTGCTGTGGCTGCTGCAACGCTTCCTGTACCGTCCGGTACTGGCGGTGCTGGAGCGGCGCCAAACGGAAATCGGCGAGCGCCTCGCCAAAGCCGAAACGGCGCGGCTCGAAGCCGAAGCGGCCAAGACCGAGATCGCCGCCGAACACGCCAGTCTGGCCTCGCAGCGCGAGCAGCGGCTGGCACAGGTCCAGGCCGAAGCCGAAGCCGCCCGCGCCGCGCGCATGCAGGACGTGGCCGTACAAAGCGCGCGTCTGCTCGATGAGGCACAGCACCAGATCGAACGCGAGCGCGCCGAGGCCGAAACGCAGCTGCGCGAGGATGCCGCCACCCTGGCCGCGGACTTCGCCGCACGCATACTCGAACGGGTGCCGGCCGGCGTGCTGACGCGGGCCTATCTCGAAGAATTGACCACGCAGAAGGAGGCCTTGCAGGCGCTCGGCGCATCGGAACTGCGCGTGGTCTCCGCCTCGCCGCTGGCCGAGGACGAAACCACAGCCATCCAGGCGCGTCTGAGCCCGCTGCTGGCGCATCCGGTGCAATGGCGCTTCGAAGTCGACGAAAGCCTGATCGCCGGGCTGGCGGTGCACGCCGACGATTCCGTGATCGCGCACAGCCTGGCGCAGGATCTGACGCAGCTCAAGGCCGCGGCGCTTGAACATGACACTGTCTGAGGCCCTGGGCGGCTGGTTGCCGCAGGCGCGCGAGCGCGCCGCCGCCGCGCCGCTCGGCGGGCACACCGAAACCTATGGCCGGGTCGAATCGATCGCCGACGGCGTGGCGGTCGTGTCCGGCCTGCCGCAGGCACGGCTGGACGAACGTCTCAGTTTCGAAGGTGGCCCCAGTGGCTACGTGCTGAACCTGGAGGCGGATCATCTGGCCTGTGTGCTGCTCGACGGTGCCGAATCGCTGGGCGCCGGCCTGCGTGTGCGTGGCACTGGCGAGATCATTCGCGCCCCGGTGGGCGACAGCTTGCTCGGGCGCGTCATCGACCCGATCGGCCGGCCGCTCGACGGCGGCGCACCGATCGAAGCGGCCGAGTGGCTGCCGGTCGAACGCCCGGCGCCGGCGATCTTCGAGCGCGACCTGGTCACCCAGACCGCGTATACCGGCATTGTCGCGATCGACAGCCTGTTCGCGCTGGGGCGCGGCCAGCGCGAACTGATCATCGGCGACGCCGCCACCGGCAAGACCGCCATCGCCACCGACACCATCATCAACCAGAAGCACAGCGACATGATCTGCGTCTACGTCTCGGTCGGGCAGACGTCCGCCTCGACCGCACGCGTGATCGAGGCGATCCACGCGCATGGCGCACCGGAACGCAGCATCATCGTGGTCGCCGCCGCGTCGAGCGCGCCGGGCCTGCAGTGGATCGCGCCATTTGCCGGCTTCACCATGGCCGAATACTTTCGCGACCGCGGCGCGCATGCGCTGGTGGTGATCGACGATCTCAGCAAGCACGCCGCCACGCACCGCGAGCTGGCGCTGCTGACGCGCCAGCCGCCGGGGCGCGAAGCCTACCCCGGCGATGTCTTCTACGTGCATGCGCGCCTGCTCGAACGCGCCGCCAGGCTCTCGCCCGAGCGCGGCGGAGGTTCGCTCACCGCCTTGCCGATCGCCGAAACCCAGGCCGGCAATCTTTCCGCCTACATCCCGACCAATCTGATCTCCATCACCGACGGCCAGATCGTGCTCGACCGCAAGCTGTTCGACGCCAATCACAAGCCGGCGATCGACACCGGCCTCTCGGTCAGCCGCATCGGCGGCAAGACCCAGACCCCCGCGATGCGTCAGGCCGTCGGCTCGCTGCGGCTGGACTACGCGCAGTTCCTGGAACTGGAGATGTTCACGCGTTTCGGAACCACCGTGGAGCCGCGCGTACAGGCACGGCTGGTGCGCGGCCGGCGCATCCGCGCCTTGCTGACGCAGCCGCAATACGCACCGCAAACGCCGGCCGTGCAACTGGCGCAACTGCATCTGCTGCACAGCGGCGCCTTCGACGCCTTGCCGCCGGAAGCGGTGGCCAAACTGCGCGCACGGCTGCCGGACTGGCTGGCCGGAGCGGGGCAGGGTTTCGCCGACGCTGTCGCAGCCGGCGATGCCCTGCCGGAGGCACTGCTCAAGCAAAGCATCGAAGCGCTCAAGCAACTGCTGGGCCCGGCCCCATGAGCGGGCAGGACCCGCGGCTGGCCGAACGGATCGGCAGCGTGCAGCAGCTCTCCAGCGTGGTGGGTGCCATGCGAGGCATCGCCGCCGCACGCGCGCAGCAGAGCCGGCACCAGTTGGCCGGCATTCGCGCCTACGCCGAGATCGTGGCCGATGCGATCTCGCAAGCCCTGGGCCTGCTGCCGCCGGGCGATTCAGTGCCCGCAGCCGATACGGGCCTGCCCCAGGCCTGCGTGATGTTCTGCACTGAGCAGGGCTTTGCCGGCGCGTTCAACGACCGCATCTGTGATGCGGCAGCACCCTTGCTCGACGCGGGCGCCGTGCCCTTCGTGATCGGCGGGCGCGGCGCCCGCCTGCTGCGCGCACGCGGCGGTGAACCGCAGTGGTCGGCGCCGATGATCGCCCAGGCCGGCAGCGCACGCGCACTGGCAGACCGTATCGGCAAGGCCCTGATCGATGCGCTGGCGGCCGGCCGCATCGGCGGCGCCATGATCGTTCACGCGGCGCTGGACGGCACGCGCGTGAACCTGAAGCAGGAATCGCTGCTGCCGCTCGACGCCACCCGCTTCCCGCGCAGCAGCATCCAGCCGCTGACGTATCTGCCCGCACCGCTGCTGCTCCGCGAACTGGCCGCCGAATACCTGTTCGCCCAACTCGCCGCCGCCGTGCTCGAAAGCCACGCCGCCGAAAACAGCGCCCGCATGCAGGCCATGGCCGCCGCGCAAGACAACATCGGCCACCGCCTCGAAGGCCTGCGCCTGGATCAACAGATCCAGCGCCAGGACGCCATCACCGACGAACTCATCGAACTCGCCGCCAGCGTCCTCTAGCCAAACCCAACACCACATTTGCTCACTCCCACCCCGCCCGTAGGGTAGGCAGGCTTCACCTGCCCACGCCTTGCCTGGATGTAAGCACCGCCGGCTTTCTGACCCCGCAGCGCGGTCGGTCGATCCGCGTGGGCACGCTACGCTCTGCCCACCCTACGGATGGTCGGACTATTCCGGGGAATGGGCGGCGTCGTGTGCGAGGCTGCGTTCGGTGAAGAGGTAGTCCTTCAGCTCTTTCGAAAACTTGGGATCGTTGCGGCGTATCCATTCGATCAGCATTGACGCGTGCTCTTTTTCCTCGTTGCCGTTGTGCTGGAGGATCGCTTTGAGTTCTTCGTTCTGGCAGGCGTCGGCGCGCTGCTGGTACCAGTCCACGGCTTCCAGCTCTTCGATCAGGGACGACAGTGCGCGGTGCATGTCGCGGGTCTGCGGGCTCATGTCCGAAGCCGCTTCGTGGAGTTGTTCCATCGCCATGGCTGTTTGTCCTCGTGCCGAATGTCGAATTGATAGGTGATCCCGAGAGTTTAGGCATCTGTTCGGATTCGGCATTGATCCGTGTCAAACGCTCGGTCTACCGCTTCGCGGGAAATTGACGCAGGACAAGGGCGCCGCTGGCGCAACGGCCTACCCTGACCGGGCCTCGTCGGCATGGCCGGCATTCCGAAGCAGCCCATGACAATACGCAATCTGGATTCCCTGTTCGATCCCGCCTCGGTGGTGGCGATCGGTGCCTCGTCCCGGCCCGGCAGCGTGGGCGCTACGGTGTGGCGCAATCTGCGCAACGGCAGTTTTTCCGGGGCGCGCTATGCGCTCAATCCGAAGTATCACGAACTCGACGGTGAGCCGGTCTACGCCAGTGTGGATGCCTTGCCGCAGGTGCCGGAACTGGCCGTTGTGTGTACGCCGGCGGCGACGGTGCCGGGACTGATCGCGCAACTCGGCGCGCGGGGTACACGCGCGGCGATCGTGATCAGCGGCGGCCTGAATGCCGCGCAGAAGCAGGCGATGCTGGATGCGGCGCGGCCTTATCTGCTGCGCGTGCTGGGGCCGAACTGCATCGGCGCGCTGGCGCCGCATATTGGCCTCAATGGGAGTTTCGCGCACCTGGACGCCCGACCCGGCGAGCTGGCTTTCGTCTCTCAATCCGGCGCGCTGGTGACGGCGATGCTGGACTGGGCGCGTGCCCGCGACATCGGGTTTTCGCATTTCATTTCGCTGGGCGAGCAGGCCGATGTGGATTTCGGCGATCTTCTGGATTTTCTCGCCAGTGATCCCAAGACGCGGGCGATCCTGCTGTACATCGAGTCGGTGCAGGCTTCGCGCAAGTTCATGAGCGCGGCGCGCGCGGCGGCCCGCAACAAGCCGGTGATCGTGGTCAAGGCTGGCCGATCCAGCGCGGGCGGTCGTGCCGCTGCCTCGCATACCGGTGCGCTGGCCGGTTCCGACATCGTGTTCGATGCGGCCATTCGCCGCGCCGGCATGCTGCGCGTGGACACGCTTCAGGATCTTTTTCTGGCGGCCGAGACGCTGGCGCATTTCCGCGGCAATCTCGCCGATACTTTGACGGTGCTGACCAATGGCGGCGGGGCCGGGGTGATGGCGGCCGACGCCGCGGCGTCTCTGGACGTACCGTTGAGCGAACTGTCCGCCGACACGCTGCGGCGGCTGGATGCGGAACTGCCGGCCGGCTGGTCACACGGCAATCCGGTGGACATCATCGGCGACGCGCCGGTGGAGCGATACCAGGCGGCGCTGCGCGTGCTGGCCGACGACATGCCCGGCGGTGCGGTGCTGTTCGTGCACGCGCCAACGGCGATCGTGCCGAGTCTGGAGATCGCGCGCGCCATGCTGCCGCTGGCCCGGCATCAACCGCCCTGGCTGATGGGGTGCTGGCTCGGTGATACGGCGGTGGTGCAGGCACGGACGCTGTTCCGCGAAGGCGGCATTGCCGACTATGCGACGCCCGAGGTGGCGGTGCGTGCGTTCTCGATGCTGCGTAGCTATCGGCAAAACCAGGCGCAGCTGCTGGAAACTCCGGCGGTTGCTGGCCCCTCCAGGGTCGTGGACCCGGAGGCGGCGCGCGCGATCGTCGCGCAGGCGCTCGCGGCCGGCCGTGACTGGCTCAGCGAGCCGGAAGCCAAGGCGCTGCTGGCGGCCTACGCCATTGCCGTGGTCGAGACGCGCCGCTGCGACCCGCAGCCGGAAGCTGCGGCCGAGGCGGCGCAGGCGATCGGATTGCCGGTGGCCCTGAAGATTCTGTCGCCGGACATCACCCACAAATCCGATGTTGGCGGGGTTGCGCTGCACCTGGAGAACGAGGATGCGGTGCGCAGCGCGGCGGCGTCGATGCTGGAGCGTGTCCGCGCAGCAAAGCCCGACGCCCATATCGACGGCTTTTCGGTGCAGGCCATGGTCGAGCGGTCGCAGGCGCAGGAGCTGATCGTCGGTGCCAGCATCGATGCCGTGTTCGGGCCGGTGATCCTGTTCGGCGAAGGTGGCACCGCCGTGGAATTGCTCGCGGATCGCGCGATCGGGCTGCCGCCGCTGAACAGTCCACTGGCGCGGGCCTTGATCGAACGTACGCGCGTTGCGCGGCGCCTGGCCGGATACCGTGGCCGGCCGCCGGCCGACCGCGAGGCGATCGAGCGCGTCCTGATCAATATTTCGCAGCTGCTGGCCGATGTGCCGCAAATCGCGGAACTCGACATCAACCCGTTGATCGCCGACGACGCCGGCGTGATCGCGCTGGATGCGCGCGTGCGGCTGGATGCGCGCGCGCCGGCCGGTGTCCCGCATTTCGCGATCCGGCCGTATCCGCAGCAACTGGTCGAATCGGTGCGCTGGGAGGGACGCGAGCTGCTGTTGCGGCCGATCCGCGCCGAGGACGAGGCCCAGCATCTGGAATTCCTGGCCAGCCTCGCCCCTGAGGATGTGCGCCTGCGCGTGTTCAACAGCCGCCGCCATATCGAGCACAGCGAACTGGCGCGGTTGACGCAGATCGACTACGGACGCGAGTCGGCCTTCGTGGCCGTGGAATGCGTCGATGGCGTCGAACGGACGCTGGGCGTGGCGCGGGCGCTGAGCGACCCGGACAACATCGAAGCGGAATTCGGAATCATCGTGCGCTCGGGGCTCAAGGGTGGCGGACTGGGTCTGCTGTTGATGAACAAGCTGATTCGGACGCTGCGCGAACAGGGCACCCAATTTCTGATTGGCACGGTACTCGCCGAAAACCGGCGCATGCTGGACCTGGCCCAGGAACTCGGCTTCGAGCAGTTGCCAGCCGAGCGCGGCGACGACACCCGCGAGATCCGGCTGGCCTTGCAGGCGGACGCGAAGCCGGCCTGAGGAACGCGTCGCCCGTCGCGAACCCTCAGGCCGGGGAGGCGGCTTGCGCAATCCAGCGCACGCGCGGCTCGAAACGGCCCGGAGACAGCGGCGTGCCGGCCGGTCCACCGAGAATGATCGGTGCGATCGGCCGGTAGTCCGGTGGAATGCCGAGCGCCTTGCGGCCGTCGCTGGAATCCAGCCAGGGCAGCGCGGTGCTGACCCAGCAACTGCCCAGGCCCATGCTGTGCGCGGCGAGCATGATCGAGTAGGCGGCCATGGCGCAGCCGGCGTCGGCCAGCGCGCCGGGCTGCGTGGCGCAGACCACGATCAGGGCCGGTGCGCCGTAGAACAGTTCGTGCTCCGGCGCCTTCAGCTCCTCGCGCTGGCCGAAGAACGGCGAGCGGCGGCGCAGGGAGGTCAGCAGATGCTGCTTGGCGCGGCGCGACAGTTCGGACACCGTGGCGGGGTCGGCGCTCAGACTGAACGACCAGGGCTGCTGATTAAGATGGCTCGGCGCATTGCTCGCCGCCGCCACCAGCTCCAGCAACACCTCGGGGTCGACCGGCTCGGGTAGAAAGGCGCGCACCGCGCGCCGGCCGGACAGGGTTTCCATCAGTTTCATCGTCTGCTCGCGTGGCCGCTGGCGACCGTCTTGGATAGGGCGGCCACAGCTTTGTCCGCGTGCGCGGTGGTGGCATTGACGGCCGTCAAATTGACGGCCGTCAAGGTGGGCGTGAGGGGCGGAGCCGCACAATGGCCGCATGTCGATTTTCTTTCAGACCGGCTCGCTGCCGGAGCCGCTTGCCGGGCTGGCCACCCTGGCGCTTGATTTGCGCTGGTCCTGGAATCATGCGGCGGACCGCTTGTGGCGGCGCCTCGATGCCAGCCTGTGGGAACGCGAAAGCAATCCCTGGATGTTGTTGCAGAGCGTGTCCCGGGAAACCCTGGAGACCCTCGCCAGGGATCAGGATTTCGTGGCGCAGCTGTCGCAGCTGCTGGCGGAACGTGAGCGCTATCTGCAGGAGCCTGGCTGGTACGCGGCGGCACGGGGCGCGGACGGCCCCGCCGGCATCGCCTACTTCAGCCTGGAATTCGGGATCAGCGAAGCCTTGCCACTGTATGCCGGCGGTCTCGGCGTGCTGGCCGGCGACTATCTCAAGAGCGCCAGCGATCTGGGCCTGCCGGTGGTCGGCATCGGCCTGCTGTATCGCGAAGGTTATTTCCGCCAGTTGATCGACCCGCAGGGCCGCCAGCAGGAATCCTATCCCGGCAACGATCCCTGGCAGCTGCCGTTACAAGCGGTGGCCGAGGCGGACGGTTCACCGCTGACCATCGAACTGTTGCTGCCGGGCCGGACCGTGCGGCTGCGCGTGTGGTTGGTGGAGGTGGGACGCGTGCGCCTGTACCTGCTCGACAGCAACGATCCGTTCAACGCACCGCAGGATCGCGGCATTACCGCCAAGCTGTATTCGGGCGGACAGGAGCCGCGCCTGCAACAGGAGTACGTGCTCGGCGTCGGCGGCTGCAAGCTGCTCGAAGTGCTTGGTATCGAACCCGAGATCTGCCATCTCAACGAAGGCCATTCCGCCTTCGCCGTGCTCGAACGCACCCGCTTCCTGGCGCAGAAGCACGGGCTCGATTTCCGCGAAGCCTGGTGGGTGGCCCGTGCCGGCAATGTCTTCACCACGCATACCGCGGTCGATGCCGCGTTCGATCGCTTTGCGCCGGAGCTTGTGCGCAAGTATGCGCGTGCCTATACGGAATTCTCGGATCTGGCGCTGCACGAACTGCTGGGACTCGGCCGTGCCGATCCCGACGACGATGCGGAGCCGTGCAACATGGCCTATCTGGCGCTGCGCGGCTGCGCGCACACCAATGCCGTCAGCCGCCAGCATGGTGATGTCAGCCGCGCGCTGTTTTCGAGGCTGTTCCCGCGCTGGCCGCTGGACGAGGTGCCGATCGGCCATGTCACCAACGGTGTGCACGTGCCGAGCTGGGACTCGCGCGAGTCCGATGCGCTGTGGACCCAGTCCTGCGGCAAGGCACGCTGGAAGGGTGATGCCGCGGACCTGCACGAGCCGCTGTGCGACTTGTCGGCCGCGCAGCTATGGGAGTTTGCCGGCGCACGTCGCGCCAGTCTGGTTCGTCATGTGCGGCAGGTGCTGGGCGCGCAGCGCGGCCTGCGCGGGGAGACGCGGCAGCACATCGCCGAAGCCGCCGAGGTGCTGGACCCGAATGCGCTGACGCTCGGTTTCGCGCGGCGCTTCACCGCCTACAAGCGGCCCAATCTGCTGCTGCGCGAACCGGAGCGCTTGGAACGCCTGCTGCTCGACGCAACCCGGCCGGTGCAACTGGTCGTGGCCGGCAAGGCACATCCCGACGATACCGAGGGCAAGCATCTGATCGAGCAGTGGCAGCAGTTCACGCATCGGTCGGGCGTTCGTGGCCATGTGGTGTTCCTCGCCGACTACGATCTCGGCATCGCCGCGCAACTGGTGCAGGGCGTGGACCTGTGGATCAACACGCCGTCACGGCCCTACGAGGCCTGCGGCACCAGCGGCATGAAGGTGCTGGTCAACGGCGGGCTCAACCTGTCGGTGCTCGACGGCTGGTGGGCCGAGGCCTACACGCCCGAGGTGGGCTGGGCGATCGACGGCGACGGCGATGCGCTCGACGCCGAAACGCTTTATCGCCTGCTCGAGAACGAGGTCGTGCCGGCATTCTACGAACGCGACGCGGACGGCATTCCGCAGGCCTGGGTGGCGCGCATGCGCGCCAGCCTGTCGCAGTTGACGCCAGCCTACAGCAGCAATCGCATGCTCCGGGATTATGTCGAACAGCTTTACCGTCCGGCCGCCACCGCATATCGGCGGCGGCTGGCCGACGGCGGCGCGCTCGCGCACGAGTTGCAGGCCTGGTCCGAGGCCTTGCAGCGGCATTGGGACCACGTGCATTTCGGCGAGGTCGAAGCCCGGCGCGAAGGCGAGGACTGGCTGTTCCATGTGCCGGTCTATCTGGGCGATCTGTCGCCCGATTCGGTCAGGGTCGAGTTGTGCGCCTTGCCCGGCACATGCCTGGCGATGCAGCGCGAAAGCGCGATCACCGGGGCCGCGCATGGCTACATCTACAGCGTGCGTGTCGGCGCCGAGCGCCCACAGGACGACTACACGGCGCGCGTGCGCCCCTGGCATGCCGAGGCCGTGCTGCCGAGTGAATGCGGTCTGATCGCCTGGCAGCGCTGAGGCGCAAGCCGCTGCCGTTCAGGTGGCGCGGTGCTGTGAGGACACCAGCACCAGTCCGCTGGAGGTGACGCTGTGGTGTTGCCGGTCGCGCTCCGGATCAAGGCCGATGACGCTGCCCGGCGGCAAGTGGCAGCCTTCGTCGACGATGGCGTTGCGGATTCTGCTGCCGGCGCCGACGCGGGCGCCCGGCAGCAGAATGCTGCGCTCGATGCGACTGTCCGCTCCGATCGCCACGTCGCGTGACACCACCGAATCGCGAATCTCGACGTCGCCGTTCGGCAGCTGGCCGGACGGGTCTCGACCCACCGCGCGGACCGGCCAGGTGGCATCGATCAGGTCCAGCGGCGGTGTCGCGCTGGCAAGCTCCAGGCTGGTCTGCCAGTAGGCATCGAGGGTGCCGACATCGCGCCAGTAGCCGGCGCGTGTCGGGTCGCGCACGTCCTTGAGGCTGTGTGCATAGAGGCGGGGTTCGGTCCTCACCAGGGCCGGGATGATGTCCTTGCCGAAATCATGGCTCGAGCGGCTGTCGGCCGCATCGACTTCGAGCCGGTCCAGCAACAGCCCGGTGTCGAACAGATAGATGCCCATCGACGCCAGCGCCCGATCCGGCTTGCCGGGAATCGGTCTGGGGAACGGCGGCTTTTCGACGAAACCGCGCAGGCGCTGCTCGGAATCGACCTCGATCACGCCGAAGCCCGAAGCCTCCGCCAGCGGCACTTCGACACAGCCGACCGTGAGCCGTGCGTCATGGCGCAGATGGTCGGCCAGCATTGCGGCATAGTCCATCTTGTAGACGTGGTCCGCGGCCAGCACCAGCACGTGCGAGGGCGCCAGGCTGCGGATCACGTCGCGGTTCTGGCAGACCGCGTCGGCCGTGCCGGCGTAGCTGTTCTCGCCGTGCGCGGCCAGCGTGCGGATCGTCTCGCCGTCGGCCCCCGATGACCGCCAGGCTTGCAGATGCGACGCCAGGGTGCCAGCCATGTACTGGGTCAGCACGCCGACTTCACTGATGCCGGAATTGCGACAGTTCGACAGCGTGAAGTCGATGATGCGATGTTGCCCGGCGATCGACACCGCCGGCTTGGCGCGTCGCTCGGTGAGCGTGCCCAGGCGCGTTCCGCGACCGCCGGCCAGCACCAGCGCGAGCACGCCTTTCATGTCCGGCCGAGGCGCCACCCGGTGGCAGAGTGCCAACGGTCTGGCCGGGCTCGGGGCGGAGCGTACGAGTGCTGGGTGGGATGCGGGGATGTCCCTACGGGACAGCGGCGTAGGGTCGAGCTGTTCCAGGGCGGTGGCGGGGGGCATGTGGTGGATCTCCGTCAAGAGCGAGCAGCTTGAGTCCTTTCATCCTAGGGGTGACATGGGGATTGCGCATTGACCTGAATCAATTCGCTTACGGCGTCTCGTTGACGGGTGTGTGTGGGTCGTCGGCGCGCCGATTGTGGGCGATGCCGGCCGGCGAGCGCGGGCGCCGGTCGAGCGCCGCCAGATTGGAGCTGTCGCGCAGCCGCCGCCAGATTTCCATCGGCGTTCCGGGGACGCTGCGCAGGCGTTGCATTCCATCCGGCGTCAGCGTGACGTAGACGCCGTCGGAACCGCATTCCGAGCTGAGGCGACCGGCCAGTGTCAGGCGTTCCAGCGCCTGGTAGAGATCGTCGCTGCGCAGCGGCAGCTCGGCCCATTCCTGCTGCAGCGTGGTCAGCGACAGCCGACCGCCCGTCGGAATCAGGTCGTCGCGGAAGATGCGCATCAGAGCATCATCGATCGCGCCTTCGGTCGGGTGCAGATGCATGGTCGTGGTCCTCAGCTCAATGCCTGCAAGGCAGCGGGATTGACGATCTCGCAATGCGCGCCGCGGCGCTTGAGCACGCCGCGTTCCTGCAGGCGGGTGAATGCGCGCGATACGGTTTCGGTGGTGAGCCCCAGATAGCGCGCCAGATCGGTCCGCGACATCGGCAGATCGATTTCGCTGCGGATGTCGCCGTCCTGCCCGCGCAACTGCGTGACCAGGAAGTCGGCCACGCGCTGGTCGGCCGCGCATCGGCCACGATGCAGCATGCCGTAGAGACGTTCGAATTCGTGGCACAGCTTGGAGAGCACGCGATCGCGGAACGAGGGCGAGCGTGTCATCTTCTCGCGTACCGCCGCGGCCGGCAGCTTGCACACCCAGCTGCGGCTCAAGGCCACGGCGTTGGTGTGGTAGCTCCGGTCGCAGACCGATTCGAGGCCGGCGGCATCGTTGGCGAGTTGAAAGCCGCGCACCTCTTCCTCCCCGTCGCTGGAGCAGACGTAGGTCTTGGTGGCGCCGCCGCGGATCACGTAGAGCGTGTCGGCCGGATCACCGGCGTGGTAGAGGTGTTCGCCCTTGGCGACCACCCTGCGAACCACCTGTGGCGGGTGCAGGCTGTCGGCGGTCAGCGCGCCGCCGAGGCAGTGCCCGGCGCGTGCGCAGTCGCTGCAGGGATTGTTCGCTGCGTCGCTGGAGACGGTGGTGTCGGCGTGGCTCATGACTGTCCTGTAGCGCAAGGCTTGCAGGAAAGTCTGCCGCCGCGAGCCACGACCGCCCATTCGGTATTTCCGAGACGAAGCTGCGGAAACTACGTAGCTGGCCGTAGCCGACGGATTCGTTTGCATTACGGTTCATTCCGGTTTGGACGCCTGATCGCGAATGCGCTGCTCCAGCCTTTCGGCCAGCGCCGGTGGCTTGACCACGTACACGTCACAGCGCACATGGTCGAGCAGCGCCCTGGCGGAGCCGCCCAGCAGCAGGTGCTCCAGGCCCTTGTGGCCGGCGGTGCCGAGCACCAGCACATCGGCCTGGCTGCGCTGCGTCAGCTCGCGCATCGAACGCTTGAAGGTTCCGAGCAGGAAATGGCGTCGCAGGTGCGGCACGCCGTAGTCGGCGGCGAAGCTGTCGAAGGCAGTCCGCGAGCCCTTGCTCAGCGAGGCGTACTGGTCCGGGCGCAGGTTCGGCACCAGCGGCGGCAGGGCCTCGGCCGCGACCAGCGGGTCGAAGACCGTGGCCAGATGCAGGTCGGCATTGCTCTGGATCGCCAGCGCCAGCGCCTGATCGACAATGTGCCGGTTCAGGGCTTCGTCCTCATCGAGATCGACGGCGGCGACGATGCGCTTCGGCAGGGCATGCGCGCCCATGTGCACCAGCAGCAGCGGAACCGGACAGTCGCGCAGCAGATGCCAGTCGAGCCGCGCCAGCAGCAGGCGTCGCGCCGGCGTTTCCGGGTCCGCGTCCTTGATCAGCAGGTCGGCCTTGAACTCGACGACGTGTGCCAGGATTTCAGCCAGCGGATCGGAATCGCTGATCGCCTCGGTCGTGAATTGCGGGTTCGGTGCATCCAGAAGCTGCGCCTCTTCCTTGAACCAGAGCCGCCGTTCCTGAAGCAGCGCCTCGCGATCCGGAGCCGAGCCCGACTCGTCGAGTACGCACACGTGCAGGGCGGCGCCGCTTGCGTTGGCGAGCCGGATCGCGCGTTCGAGCGCCGGCGAGCGCTGCGCCTCGCCCACGGTGACCAGCATGATCCGCCTGAACTGACTCATAAAGGATTCTCCATCACGGCCGCCAGAAGCAGCGGTCACCCCTCGAAACTCCACCTCTACGGGAGAATCGACATTGACGCGGGTCAATCGCCTTGCCGGCGGCACTGATGCCGGTCAATGCGGACCGGGGACCGCGGACTAGGCTGGGGCCACGTCGAAACGCCAGCAGAGGCCGTCATGAGCAGCCGCCGGATCACCATCATCCAGGGCCACCCCGATATCGAGGAAAGCCATCTGGGCCATGCCCTCGCCAGCGCCTATGCCGATGGCGCGGCGCAGGCCGGGCATCAGCTGCGCTATGTGATCGTCGCGCAGCTGGAGTGTCCTGTTCTGCAGTGCAAGGAGGATTGGGAGCACGGGCCGGCACCGGAGGCGATCGTGGCGGCGCAGCAGGCGATCGCCTGGGCCGATCATCTGCTGATCGTGTTTCCGTTGTGGCTCGGAACCATGCCGGCCTCGTTTCAGGCCTTTCTGGAACAGTTGCTGCGCCCCGGTTTCGCCTTCGATCCGCAGGCGAGGGGGCGCCCCAATCTGCTCGCCGGCCGTTCCGCGCACCTCGTGGTCACGATGGGCCGGCCCGTGCCCGTCCGCTGGCGACTGTTCGGTGCCGACGGGGTGCGCGGACTGGTGCGCAACGTGCTCCGCTACTTCGGCGTGTCGCCGGTTCGTACGAGTTATCTCGACACCGGCGGAAAGGCCGGGCCACGCGGCGTCCGTCGCTGCCTGGAGCGGATGCGTCGTGCCGGTGCCAAGGCGGCCTAGCAGGAGCGCAAGGCCGTCCCGGCGGCGCGCCGGCCTGACCTGGATCAATGAAATCGGTGACCAGGCGATGAGAATTGCAGGGTCCATCCCCCCCGAGAGCTGACCATGACCGATTCCACCGCACCCGTCGTCGATTTCGATTCGGTGAGTCGCCACGATGTCGGCCTGGTCGGCGGCAAGAACGCCTCCCTCGGCGAGATGATCCAGAACCTCACGGCTGCCGGCGTGCGGGTGCCACCGGGATTCGCCACCACCGCTGCGGCCTATCGCCGCTTCATCGAGTCCAACGGGCTGGAGTCCCTGATCCGCGGGCAGCTCGCGGCCTGGAGCGATAGCCGCATCAGCCTGGCCGAAGCCGGCGCCGCGATCCGGGCCGCCTTCATGCAGGCGGACTGGCCGGCCGAGAGCAGCGAGGCGGTTGTGCGGTTCTACCGCGCGCTCGGCGAGCGCCTGGGCGATGTGGCGCCGTCGGTCGCCGTGCGCTCCAGCGCGACCGCCGAGGATCTGCCCGACGCAAGCTTCGCCGGTCAGCAGGAGACCTATCTCAACGTGGTGGGCGAGGCCGAGCTGCTGCTGGCCTGCAAGCGCTGCTACGCCTCGCTGTTCACCGATCGCGCGATCAGCTACCGCCAGGCGCGCGCTTACGATCATCTCAGCGTGGCCTTGTCGGTGGGCGTGCAGCAGATGGTGCGTTCCGACCGTGGCGGTTCCGGCGTGATGTTTTCGATCGACACCGAAACCGGATTCGATCGGGTGGTGCTGATCAATGCGGCCTGGGGGCTCGGCGAGACCGTGGTGCAGGGTCTGGTCGATCCCGACGAATACGTGGTGTTCAAGCCGTTGCTGGCCGATCCCGAGCGGGTTCCGATCGTGGAGAAGACCGTGGGCGGCAAGGCCATCAAGATGGTCTATGCGGCCGAAGGCGGCAAGAGCACACGCACCGTCGCCACCTCCGTGGCCGAACGTGAGCGCAGCGTGCTCGACGACAGCGAGATCCTGCAACTGGCGCGCTGGGCCTGCGTCATCGAGCAGCATTACGGCGTGGCGATGGACATGGAATGGGCCCGGGACGGTGACAGCGGCGCGCTCTACATCGTGCAGGCGCGGCCGGAAACCGTGCAGTCGCAGCGCCGCGAAGATGCGGCACTGAAAAGCTACAGCGTGAGCGATGCCGGGCCGATGCTGCTCTCGGGGCTGGCGATCGGCGATGCCGCGGTCAACGGCCGGGTCTGCATCGTGCTCGACCCGCGCAGTGTCGAGGACTTCCCGCAGGGTGCGATCCTGGTCGCCGAGAACACCGATCCAGACTGGGTGCCGATCATGCGCAAGGCCGCGGCCATCGTCACCGATCACGGCGGTCGCACCTCGCACGCCGCGATCGTCAGCCGCGAACTCGGCGTGCCCGCCCTGATCGGCACCGGTCAGGCGACGCGGGTCCTGCACGACGCGCAGGACATCACCGTGTCCTGCGCCGAGGGCGACACCGGTCAGGTGTATGAGGGCCACGCCGAAATCTTCGCCGAATCGATCTCGCTCGACCATGTGCCGTCGACCCGCACCAAGCTGATGCTCAACCTTGCCAACCCGGCGGCGGCGTTCCGCTGGTGGCGCCTGCCGGCCGATGGCGTGGGTCTGGCGCGCATGGAGTTCGTCATCAGCAACACGATCAAGGTGCATCCGATGGCTCTGGCGCATCCGGAGCGCGTCAGCGACCCCGAGGTCCGCGCGCAGATCGAACAGCTCACGCGCGGCTATGCCGACCGCACCGACTACTTCGTCGAGCGGCTCGCGAGCAGCCTGGCGCGCATCGCCGCGTTCTGCCATCCGAAGCCGGTGATCGTGCGGTTGTCCGATTTCAAGTCCAACGAATACGCGAATCTGCTCGGCGGCGCCGGTTTCGAGCCGCACGAGGAGAATCCGATGCTCGGACTGCGCGGCGCCTCGCGCTACTACTCGCCGCGCTATCGCGACGGTTTCGCGCTCGAATGCCGTGCACTGCGGCGCCTGCGCGAGGTGCTGGGCTTCGACAACGTGATCGTGATGGTGCCGTTCTGTCGCACGGTCGACGAAGCCGACCACGTGCTGACGGTGATGGCCGAACACGGCCTCAAACGCGGCGAGCGGGGCCTCAAGATCTACGTGATGTGCGAGATTCCGGCCAACGTGATTCTGGCCGAGGATTTTGCCGCGCGCTTCGACGGCTTTTCGATCGGCAGCAACGACCTGACCCAGCTGACCCTCGGCGTGGACCGCGATTCCGACGAACTGGCGCCGCTGTTCTCCGAGCACAATCCGGCGGTCAAGCGCCTGATCGAAGACGTGATCGGGCGCGCGCACAGCGTGGACACGCCAGTGGGCCTGTGCGGCGAGGCGCCCAGCAGCCACCCCGAGTTCGCCCGGTTTCTGGTGGACGCCGGCATCGATTCGATCTCGGTCAATCCGGCGAGCTTCCTTGCCGTGAACCGCAATGTGCATCTGGCGGAGGTCGCGATCGACAATGCCACCGGCGTGCGCTGAGGGCGTGCGCGACGGTTTTTGATCCATGTCAATGACGCGTCGC